>JAFACJ010000958.1 GCA_023425615.1 Actinomycetes bacterium | reverse complement strand
ACGAGGCCCACGGTCTCGCAGCGCCGGGCGTCGAAGCTGACGTCGGAGACGGCGAAGACCTTCTCCCCTCCCGCGGTCTCGTACTCGACCACCAGGTCGCGCACGGACAGGACGACGTCGTCCCGGTCGCTCAGGTGCGCGGTTCCGCTGCCCGCCATCAGTTCACTCCTCCGGATTCGATGACCGTCCCCGCGGCGTTCACGCCGGCCGCGAGGTTCGCCTCCCGCGCCGCGTCGCCGGCGGGTGTGCCGAGCGGGTAGAAGCAGGCCGACGCGTGGGCGGGGTCGTCCGCCGTCTCCAGGACGGGTGTCTCGGCCAGGCAGCGGGACTGCGCGGACGGGCAGCGCGGCGCGAACGCGCAGCCGGGCGGCGGGTCGATGATCACCGGTGGCCGGCCGGGGATGGCCGGCAGCCGGGTGTGGCTGGGATAGGAGAGCCTGGGGATCGCGTCGATGAGCGCGCGGGTGTACGGGTGGCGCATATGCGCGAACAGCCGCTGTGTCGGCGCCTTCTCCACCACCCGGCCCGCGTACATGACCGCGATGTCGTCGGCCCGCCCGGCCACCACACCGAGGTCGTGGGTGATGAGGATCATCCCCATGCCGGACCTCGTCTGGAGTTCCTGGAGCAGGTTCAGGATCTGGTGCTGCACCGTGACGTCGAGCGCCGTGGTCGGCTCGTCGGCGATGAGCAGCGAGGGCGAGCACGAGATCGCCAGCGCGATCGTCGCCCGCTGGCGCATCCCGCCGGACAGGTTGTGCGGATACTGGTCGAAGCGCTTGGCAGGCTCGGGGATGCCGACGCGCCGGAGGAGGTCGATCGCCTCCTCCTTCGCCCTCGCCTTGTCGTGCCCCAAATGGAAGCGCAGCGTCTCGGTCAGCTGCGCGCCGATCGTGAGGACCGGCGTCAGCGAGGTCATCGGGTCCTGGAACACCATCGAGAGGTCGACGCCCCACAGGTGCCTGTTCTTCTTGGGATCGACGGTCGCGAGGTCCACCCCGTTGAGGGTGATCTCGCTGCCGGGGAGGAGGCGGGCGCTCGGCGCGAGGATCTTCATGATCGCCCGCGAGAGCACGGACTTGCCCGAGCCGGACTCCCCCACCACCCCGAGGGTCCGTCCCGCGCCGACTCCGAGGCTGACGCCGTCGACGGCGCGGACGAACCCCCGCGGCGTGTCGAACCAGACGCGGAGATTGCGGACCTGGAGCAGTTCGGCGGAGCCGTCGGCGACGGCGGTCGCGCTCCCGCTCTCGACGCGCGGTCTCACAGCGAGGACTCCCTTCCGATACGGCCCCGCGCCCAGTCGCCGAGCCGGTTGAACGCGAAGACGGTGAAGAAGAAGAACAGTGCGGGGATCAGCACGAGGTGCGGGCTCTCATCGAGCCGGTCGCGTCCCGAGGCGAGCATTCCGCCCCAGCTCGGACTGGGCGGGGGCACGCCCAGGCCGAGGAAGCTCAGGCTTCCCTCGGCCACGACCAGCGCGGCCATGACGACGAGGGTCATCGACATCACCGGGAGCATCACGTTCACGAGGAGTTCCCGGCGCAGCACCCGGAACGGGCTCGCCCCCAGTGCCTTGGCAGCGGTGACGAACTCGCGTCCCGCGTAGGCGATGGTGTTGGCGCGCGCGACCCGCGCGAAGTTCGGGACGCCCATGAGTCCCAGCCCGAGGACCAGGTTCGTGATGCTCGGCTGCAGCGCGCCCACCAGCGCGATGAGGAAGACGAGAGGGGGGAAGGCCATGAGGAAGTTGAGGAGGAGGGAGATGAGGGAGTCGACCCAGCCGCGGAAGTAGCCGGAGAGCATCCCGAGGGTCACCCCGACGACCAGCGCCAGCGCGGTCGCGCCGACCCCGACGGCGAGGGAGACCCGGGCGCCGTAGACGCAGCGGGAGAGCATGTCCCGGCCGATCACGTCCGTCCCGAGCAGGTGCGCGCCGAGCCGGGGCTCGGCGGCGTACACGTCGTCGACGGCCGCGGGGTCGGGGAGGGGGAGCCAGTCGGCGATGATCGCGGACACCACGATGACCGTCAGCCAGATCAGGCCGAACAGCGCGCCGAGGTCGCGGCGGCGCCGGCGGCGGCGCGGCGGCGTCGGCTCGCCCTTGCCCAAGGTCTCCGCTCGCGGAGCGGTCTTCGGCGAGCGACGGCGCCGCTCCTTCAGATCGGTCATGATGCTGCCTTCCTCACACGCGGGTCGAGCAACGGGTAGGCGAGGTCGACGAGGGTGTTCATCACGAGGTAGACCACCGCGCTCACCAGCACCACGGCCTGCACCACGATGAAGTCGCGGTAGTTGATCGCGGTCACGACCCAGGAGCCCAGCCCCGGGATGGCGAAGATCATTTCGATGATGACGGTGCCGCCGATGCGGCGGCCGAGGGAGACCCCGGAGACGGTCACGAGGGAGAAGGACGACTGGCGCAGCGCGTGCCGGGCGAGGATGCGCCCCGTGGGCAGGCCGCGGGCCCGTGCCGACAGGACATGGTCCTGCTGCAGCGTGGAGATCATGTCGTTCTTCAGCACGCGGATGAAGAGCACGCACTCGCCCGCGGCCAGGGTGAGGACGGGCAGGATCATCGACCTGACGTGTTCGGCGGGGTTCTCGGAGAACGACGTCCATCCGACGATCGGCAGCCATCCGAGCTGGACGCCGAACACCCAGACGGCGACGACGCCGAGCACGAAGGACGGGATGGCCAGGGTGGACGAGCTGAGGAAGGTGGTGACCCGGTCGATGACGCCGCCGGGCCGGTAGGCGCTGTAGGCGCCGAGCGGCACCGCCGCGAGGAGTGCCACGAGCATCGCCAGGAGCGCGAGCTCCAGCGACACCGGGCCCCGCTCCAGCAGCGTCTGGGAGATGGGCACCTTGGTCTGGAAGGAGCTGCCGAGGTCCCCGTGCGCCAGGTTGCCCAGCCAGTCGAGATAGCGCGTCGCCAAGGGCTGGTCGAGGCCGTACGCCACCCGGATCTGCTCGCGCACCTCGTCCGTGGCGCCCTCCGGGGCCAGGCTGTCGACGGGATCCCCGGGCATCAGCTCCAGGAGCATGAAGGTCGCCAGGCTCACCAGGAACAAGAGGGCGACGAATCGGGTCACGGACAGGACCCGCCGTCGTATCACCGCTGCGGACACTGTTTCCTCCTCTCTCGCTGTGTTCTTTCGGTCTCCGGCGGGCGGGCGTACCCGACCGCCCGCCGGAGGCCGGCCCCCCACTCCCGGATCAGCTGATCCAGAGCAGTTCGTAGGTCATCGCGCCGAGGTTGACCGGGTTCACCCCGCGGACGTTCTTGGCGACGATGATGATGTCCCTCTCCTGGGCGAAGAGCCGGTACGGCGCGTCCTTGGAGAGCTCGCCGCCGACCTTCTTGTACTCGGCGGCGATGGCCGCCTCGTCGGTCGAGGAGCGGATGGCTTCGAGCGCCTTGTCCACCGTCGGGTTGCGGTAGCCGGTCACGTTCAGGTCGCCGCCGCTGTGGAACACGCGGTACAGCGCCGCCGGGTTCTGGCTGCCGGCCGCGTTGGCCATCGCGATCTGGTACTCGCCCTTGCGGATGACGGCGTTGAGCTCCTGGCCCGCGAGCGCCTTCAGCTCGATGTGGAGTCCCTTGATCTGGTTGAGCTGCTGCTGGACGAGTTCGGCGACCTGCGCCAGGATCGGGTACTCGGCGTAGCTGTGGAAGGTGAGCGTGAGGCTCGACTGCCCGGTCTTCGCCAGGTAGGCGTCGAACGCCGACTGCGCGGCGGCGAGGTCGAACTTCGGGTACTCACCGGCCGTCTTGTCGTAGTACGGGCTGTCGGTACGGAAGTACGCCGTCGGCACGGGCTCGCCCGGGTACAGGGCGTTGGTGATCTGGTCGGCGTTGACCGCCCGCAGCAGGGCCGCCCGCAGGTCGGGGTCTCCGGCGACCTTGTCCTTCAGGTTGAAGGCGACCGACGTTCCGCCCCAGAGCGTCATCGACTTGACCGGGTAGCCCTCGGCTTGGAGCTTCTTGGCGTCACGGTTCAAGAAGGTGTTGTTGAGGTTGATCTCGCCCGCGTGCAGCGCGTTCACCCGGGCGTCGTCCGCCGGGATGATCTTGAAGGTCAGCGTGTCGGCGTAGGGCAGTCCCGCTTCTGCGTAGTCCGGGTTCCGGGTGAAGGTGAGCTGCGAGTTCTCCGCCCAGTCCTTGAGGATGAACGGGCCGGCGCCGACCGGGTCGGTGCCGAAGGCGTCGCCCTTCTCCTTGATCGCCTTGGGCGAGCCGATGAAGCCCAGGTCGTACTGGAGCGCCCAGGGGAACTGGTAGTTGGGGGCGTTGAGCGTGAGCTCGACGGTGAGCCCGTCGACGACCTTCCAGCTCTTGACCTGGGACAGCCAGTACAGCGCGCCCGACAGCGCCGCCGGGTCCTTCTCACGCTCCCAGTTGAAGACGACGGCCTCGGCGTCGTAGGGCGTGCCGTCGGTGAAGGTGATGCCTTCCTTGAGCTTGAGGGTCCAGACCTTGCCGTCCGGGGAGTCGAAGGATTCGGCCAGGGCGGGCTCGAACTCCCCCTTCTCGGCGTTGTGGCGCAGCAGCGTTCCGTAGATCGGCTCGCATGGCGCGTAGGTCGTCGCGCCGCACCGTGCCGCGTCGAGGGACGGCGGATTGCTGCGGAGGCCCGCGACGAGGTCTCCGCCCCGCTTGGGCGTGCCGCCATCGCCTCCGCTCTTCGCGCTGCCGCCGCCGCATCCGGAGACCGCCAGCGCCACGACCATGGCGAGCGCGAGTCTGGTGATGAGGCTTCGAGTTAGCTTCATGACGTGCTCCTGTTCTGACCTCGTCCGCCGCGAGACCGGGCAGCGATCCGAGTGACCTGCCTCACAGGAGGTGTCTACACGACACGACTCCGATTGTGAAGCGAATCTTTGGTCCACAAACGTTTCCTGTTCCGGACCGGTGGTTCCCGGAACAACCGGAGGCCGCGGCCTTTCATGCGTTCGACCTGCGCGTCGTGCCCTGATCGTCACGGACATCGCGGAGCGCGCCGCCTTGCCCGCGGTCACGCTGTAAGAAGCAGGTGCGCGGATGCTGACAGCTTGTCAAAGGGCGATTTCCACCGGGTGACCGGCTTCTCACGCCGGCCCGGGGACCGAGGGCATCGCCTCCGCCACCATGAGCGCGGCGTAGAGCGAGGTGCTCGATTCCGGGTCGTCCAGGTCCA
>JAFACJ010000899.1 GCA_023425615.1 Actinomycetes bacterium | reverse complement strand
GAGGCACGCGGCCCCGACGGGCTCCCAGTTCCAGGAGCGTTCTGCACCTTGTTGGTCGATCAGGCTCACGGAGCCGATAGAGACTTCGAGATGGGGAAGTTCGGTGCCCAGAGCGTTGATGATGGGCTCTGCCGGCTGTTCGGCAGTGCTGTAGCACAGGGTCATGTGAGGGATCCAGGACTCGCCCGACGTCATGGTCCCCGCTCGGCCGGTCACCTTCTGCGTAGCGGCACGAACGGCGTGGAGAACAGGATCCAAGGCACCCTCTGGCCGAACTCCGAACATGACGGCCTCGGGATGGTAGAGGACCTGGCCGAGCGAGACCTTGATAGGACGGATCACGGAGAGTCCACGAGACGCCTCGGCCAGCATCTCCGTCCTGTCCTCCGGAGAGATCTCCTCACTCGGCCCTACGACGAGCACGGTCATGTGGAGCCACTGGAGAGGGGTCATGTGCAGTCCCGCAAAGCCAGCGAGGCGGTTTTGCGCGATTTCCGCCAGAGCGCGGACTTGGGGTTGGTCCTGAAAGAGCATGTGCCAGTAGACAGTGCCCTGTGCCGGGCCGGGCTCTGTTCGGTTCTCCCAGCGATTCCGCATCTTCGTGGGCACAGGATGCATGTGTGATTCCTCCTTGGTATCGGCAGAAGTAGCCCCTACAAGATAGGGGTTGAAGTCGAGTTCAAAGGAAGAGCTTGGATCTTGCGGGTTATTGTCGGATGTTAGAAGCTTTTCGGCATTCTGGTGATTGGGTGTAGGAACTCGTGTGCGCTCATGAAACGAGTTCTGCGGAACTTCGGCCGTTGGACTAGGAGCTTTGCCAGGAGTCCTACTGGTACTTCGTCTTCTCGGACGAAATACCAAATTCGCCTTCCGTCGGGCCGCGGCCGTCATCTGACGGCGCAGGCTCGTCCGTTGATTCTGCCAAGAGTTGCAAGCCGGGTGAGGCCCGCCGTGCCTTGTCGATCACATCGCGTGTCGCCAGTGGGACAGTGCCCGTTTGGTGGCCTCGACGGCTGGGGCGCGGTAGAGGGAACGGCTGGTGAGGTATCCGTGGTGGCGTAGGCATTCGTCGACCAGTTCCGGTCGGGTGAGGGTGAGGAGTCCTACAGGGGTCTCTTGGCAGAGGGCGCGGTTGTCGTAGAGGACGAACCCTCCGCCGGCCAGGGAGGGGTGGTAGGGGGTGGTGCGGGGCAGGATGCCCAAGGTCAGGGCGGGCGGCCTGCGGACGATCAGGTTCACCAGGTGGCGCATTTGCCCCACCATCACCGCGGGGTCGCCGACGCGCTGGTAGAGGGCGTCCTCGTGCAGGATGATGCGGATCCGTTTGTCGGGGTTCTCCAGGATGTGTCGGCGGTCGGTGCGGGCTTCGACGCCCTGGTCGAGGTCGTCGGGCGTCTGGTAGAGGCCGATCGCCTCGTTCAGAACGGCGCGAGCGTAGCCGCGCGTCTGGAGAGGGCCGCTGATGGCACGGTCGCTGTAGAAGGAGACCTTCGCGGCCTCCTGCTCAAGCTTGGCGAAGTTGCGTTGCGTGCTGGCCTGGCCTGCTGCCAGCAGGGCGGTCCAGGGGATGAAGGAAACCGCATCGGGAGTGGTCACAGTGCTTTCCCAGGGAGGTCGAGGAGAGCGAGATGGTCATAGGGAGTGGGAGACCGGTGCCAGACGTGCAGGCGGCTGACGCCGGGCATGGCGTGGATCTTCCGGCGAAGGGCGCTCTCACCGCCGGTGGTGGTCAGGTGGGCGAGGATGTCGTGGTGGCCGTGCCCGACCGCCAGGTAGGTCAGTCCGGGAAGGCGCAGCAGGTCGCGGGCGACGGCCAGGGCCGGGGAGTTCACGCTCACACCGACTCTGAGAGCCGTCACGCGCAGGTCTGGATTCCACGTGGTGGCCTGCAGGCGTAGCGCTCCGGTGCTCTGCAGCCGTAGAACGCGGGTGCGAGCGGCCGTCTGGGTGAGCCCGACTTGGTCGCCGAGGCGGGTGTAGGGGGCGCGGGGAATGTGGGCGAGCAGCCGCATCAGCCTGTGGTCGATCTCGTCGGTGGCGAGGTCGGGCCGGGTGGGGGTGGGGAGAGGGGAGCGCAGGAGGTGGACGACGCAGAAGACCTCCACGTCGCGGACTCCGTCCATGCCGCGCAGTTGGTCGGCCAGGCAGATTAGCTCTTCATCGTCCGAGCACCAGGCCGAGACGGTCACCATCTTCTCGGCGCTCGCGGTGCTCACATACGCCCGGTCGAGGAGGGCGACGGCCACTTCGGCGGGCGGCAGGTCGGTGTCGATGAGCAGTTCGGCTGCGACCCTCAGTCCCCGCGTGTAGGGGTGGGAGACCGCAGTGATGGACAAGGTGCCCGCGTACATCAATTCCTGGACGTGTTTTCGCACTGTGGCGCGGGAGCAGCCGAGATGGTCGGCCAGGTCCTGGTAGGTCCTTCGGGGATCGCGGGCCAGCAGACGGATGAGGCGAATATCGAAAGGGGGCACATCTGCCTTCCGAGAAGGGCAGGACTCCCGCCGTATCGGGTCCCGACGCCCCGATAAGCGGGAGTCCTGCGGATGGTGCCTGTGCGGCCGTCCCGCGCCATCGGCGACGGCCGCACAGGGGTCTTGTTGGTCAGGCGGTGGTGGGAGCGGAGGCCGAAAGGTGTCCGACGCTGGCGAGGATGACCGGTGAGGTGGGTTTGACGTCCACGTTCCTGCGGATCCTGGGCAGGGCGCGGGCGTCCTCGGGCTCAGGGCACCACTGCCAGGTGGGTACCAGTCCCGGCTCCAGTAGATGGATGCCGTCGAACAGCGCCTCGATCTGCTCGGGGGTGCGGAAATGCAGACCTGACCTGGTACGCGCATAGGGGCCGGTGGCCTGTTCGATCTCCTGTGGGTCCAGCCCCTGGTCCGTGACGTGGCTGAGGGCGAGATGGGAACCGTCGGGCAGCCTGTCCAGGTAGGCGCCCACGAGGTCGGTGAGGTCGCCGGGTACGAAGTGCAGGACCGCGATCATCATCAGCCCGACCGGCTGCTCCAGGTCCAGTAGTCCGGTCTGCTCGGCCTGCTCCCAGACGAGGTCGGGCTCGCGCAGATCGGCGGTGATGACGCTGGTGCTGTCGTCGGAGGCCAGCAGGGCACGGCCGTGGACCAGGACGATGGGGTCGTCATCGACGTAGACCACCTTGGTGCCGGGCACGGCGCGCTGGGCGACCTGGTGGAGGTTGTCGGCGGTCGGCAGCCCGGAGCCCAGGTCGAGGAACTGCCGGATCCCGAGGCCGACCATGAGGGCGGCGGCATCGCGCATGAATTCCCGGTTCTGCCGCGCCACCCGGGCGGCGTCGGGGAAATCCGCGATGACCTTCCGCGCTGCCTCGCGGTCGGCCTCGAAGTTGTCCTTGCCGCCCAGGAAGAAGTCATAGATACGGGCTGGATGAGGGATATCGGTGTTGAGTCCCTCGGGAGCGGCGGTCACGATGCATTTCCTTACGGTCAGGGTTCGGGGCAAGAAGGTGGCGGTCAGGCCGGAAGCCGACCAGAGCAGCGGGCGTGATGCCCGGAGGCCAGGGGAGAGCCTTTGGTGATGGGTGCTCCGCTACGAGAACGCTTCGACCGTCCAGGGCACGAGACGGCCGGATACTTCGCCTGGATGCGCTTAGGCGAAGACCAGCCGTCCCAACCAGGTGCCGTGCTGGGCGATGAACTTCTCGTGTGCCTCTTGGACGCCATAGGCGCGGGCCAGGAGTTCGTCCAGGTCATCGGCGGCCATCGCATAACAGCGGGCGCGGGCCATGTACAGCAGGTACTCCGGGTCCAGCGTCCGGTCTTCCTCGGCGTACTCCATGACCGCCCGATAGTTGGCGGCCACCGCTTGGGCGACCAGCTCATCGCGCTGGGCACGGATCAGCAAGGCCAACCTGAGACCCAACGTCGAGTCCTGGATGTCAGGCAGCGGGAGCTGCGGTCGTTGCAGAGTCCAAGAGAGCTGGTCGGCCATCGCCTGCAGAGTCTCCGGATCCTCGGGAGTCTGCTTCTCCTGTTGATCCCACAGGTTGAGTTCGCCCAGGATGTCGCCGTCCAGGCGCTCGATGGCGTAGACGATCCCGAGCGTCTGCCCACTCCACAGCGTGGCGTCGGCCTCGTCTCCCTTGTCTTCGGCCTGGTGAGTGCTGTGGCGGCAGACGGCCAGGTGGTAGGAGAGCATGTGCCGGGTGCG
>JAFACJ010000896.1 GCA_023425615.1 Actinomycetes bacterium | reverse complement strand
CGGACCTTGATGATCGCCGGGGCGTCCGCCCGCGTCCTGGAGATCGCGGTCGACCACGCCGTGACCCGCGAGCAGTTCGGGAGGCGGCTGGCGAAGTTCCAGGCGGTACAGCACATGGTCACGACGATCGCCGCCGAGGCGTGCCTGATCCGGGCGGCGGCGGACGGCGCGGTCGGCGTCGTCAGGCGGGCGGGGACGACGGACCGGCGCTCCCGCACGGCGATCCTCGCCGCGGCGTCGTGCGCCGCCCACGGGGCGTCGGTGATCGCCCGCGGCGCCCACCAGGTGCTCGGAGCCATGGGCTGCACCCTGGAACACCCCCTGCACCGGTCGACACGGCGGATCCTGGCCTGGCGATCGGAGAACGGATCGGTCCACGACCTCGACTCGGCGCTGCTCCGCGAGACCGCGGGCCTGGCCCCGGCGGAACTGTGGTCGCTGCTCGTGGACGCGGCGCCGTCACCGGAGAAGTCGGCAGAGAAGAGGAGAACCGATGCCGGATGAACTGATCTTCGAGACCGAGGGACCGGTCGCGGTCCTGCGCATCAACCGCCCCGAGGTCCGCAACGCGATCAACGGCGCCACCGCGAGGGCGATGGCGGCGGCGGTCGACGAACTCGACGGACGTGACGATCTCTCCGTCGGAGTGATCACGGGAGCGGGCGGGAGCTTCTGCTCCGGCATGGACCTGCGCGGCTTCCTGGAGGGAGACCGTCCCTCGGTCGAGGGGCGGGGATTCGCCGGTCTGGTCCAGGCGCCGCCGCGCAAGCCGCTCATCGCCGCGGTCGAGGGGTACGCGCTGGCCGGCGGATGCGAGATCGCCCTGGCGTGCGATGTCATCGTGGCGTCCGAGACGGCGAAGTTCGGCCTGCCCGAACCCAAGCGCGGCCTCGTCCCCACCGGCGGCGGCGCTCTCAGGCTCCATCAGCGCCTCCCCTACCACGTCGCCATGGAACTGCTGCTGACCGGCAACATGATCTCGGCCGAACGCGCGCACCACTTCGGTTTCGTGAACCACCTGGTACCCGAGGGCACGGCCCTGGAAGCCGCTCTGGAGCTGGCCCGTGAGGTGGCCGCCAACGCGCCCCTGGCGGTGGAGGCCGTCAAACAGGTGGTCCTCCAGTCACCGGACTGGTCACGGGCCGAGTCCTACGACCTCCAGACCACGCTGACCGCCCATGTCTTCCGCTCGGCCGACGCCCGGGAGGGGGCACGCGCCTTCGCCGAGAAGCGCGCGCCCGTGTGGACCAGGCGCTGATCGGTCCGGACGCGGTCACGGGGATGGGCGTCCGCGGTGCGGGCGCCCATCCTCACGGGCCGTCATGAGGGGTCATTCACCCTTCCAGGGGAAGACGACCGGGTCGATCTCGGCACGCGGAGCGTAGACGTTGCCGAGCAGCCACACCCCGTCCATCGTGAGGAACGCCGGCGCCTGCGCCGTCCCCTCCCCGGCCGGGCTGATCTCCCCGAGGTCGGCGACCTTGACGCGGCGGTCGCGTTGGGGGTCGGCGACCGTGAGGGACGCCGAGCCGTCCGGTTCGAGTTCGATCCACGGGTCGATGACGGCGACCTTGAGCATGCCGCCGTGCGCGTCGAAGTGCACCGCGCCCGTGAACTTCAGCTCCTCACCGGCCGGTGCGAACGCGAAGACATCGTCGACCTGCTCGGCCCCGCCTTCCAGCCGGATCTGGCCCTCGGCGTGCCGGACGTATTCGCGGAAGCTCGCCTTCACGCCCCAGACCAGCTTTCCGGAGGCCGCGTGCTCGCTCATGTCTTCTCCTCGATGAAGGAATATCGTGCAGCCCATAAGGCTTTGCGGGTGCCGGCGTCCGTGAGGGACGACGCGGACACGCCGCCATTCTCGATCACACGCGGGGCGCGAACAAGCGAACAGGTCGTCGCGGTCATTTCGCGCGCTCACCGCCCGAGCAGGCACTCCACCGCATCGCCGGTACCGGCGTCGGCGCCTTACGGGCGAGCCGGTACCATCGGGCGCTGCGGGCGGACGGCGTCAAGAGGGAGCCGGCGGCCGAAGGCGGACCGGGGCGTGCGGAAGGCCCCGCTGAGCGAAGGGCCCACTGTGGACATGTCCTTCACCGGATGCGGGTGCCTCTGATGGCGGACTGGGCGGGATTCCGGGAGACGGCGGCCCCGCGGCTGGCCGGGTTCGGACGGGCCGCGCTCCAAGAGGCGGCAGGAGTGCGTCGCGCGGCGGTGGTGCTGTGCGTGACCGAACGGGACGGCGAACTCGGCGTACCGGTGATCCGCAGGGCCGACCGTGGGCGCAACGCGGGGCAGTGGGCGCTGCCCGGCGGACGTGCCGAGCCGGGGGAGACTCCCCAGGAGACGGCGCTGCGGGAGTTGCGGGAGGAACTCGGCCTGGAGGTGGTGGCCTCGCAGGTGCTCGGGATGCTCGACGACTTCCCCGCCGCCTCCGGGTTCGCGATCACACCGGTGGTCGCGGTCGCCGAGGGCGCGGGAGAGCCGGCGCCCGACCCCCGGGAGGTGAAGTCCGTCCACCACGTGCCGTTGCGCAGGCTCGCGGACGACGGCGTCGTGCACTGGGTGGACGGCCCGGACGGCGGCCGCCTGCTCCAGATGCGGCTGGGACCCGGCATGACGATCCACGCGCCGACCGGGGCGATGCTCTGGCAGTTCCGCGAGGTGGTGCTCCTCGGCCGCGACGTCCGCGTCGCCGACCTCCTCCAGCCCTCCTGGACCCGCCGCTGACGCCTTGACTTGAAGTTCACTTCAAGTTGCACTCTGGGGCCTCCGACGATCACCGTCCGAAGGAGGCCCCGTGCTGATCCGGCTCCTGCGCAGGCATCTGCGCCCCCACCGCAACGCCCTGCTCGTGCTCCTCCTGCTCCAGGCCGTCTCCGCCCTCGGGATGCTGGGCCTTCCCGCGCTCAACGCCGACATCGTCGATGAGGGAGTCATCCCCGGGGACACCGGCCACGTCCTTCGGCTGGGCGGGGTGATGCTCGCCGTCTCGCTCGTCCAGTTCGGCGCGACGGCGGCCGCCGTCCTGGTGGGCGCGCGGGTGGCCATGGCCGTCGGCCGCGACCTGCGCCGGGGGCTCTTCACCCGGATCCTCGACTTCTCCTCCCGCGAACTGGACGGCTTCGGCGCGGCCTCCCTGATCACCCGGACCACCAACGACGTCCAGCAGGTGCAGATGGCGGTGCTGATGGGCCTGACCATGATGCTCATGGCGCCGATCATGTGCGTGGGCGGCACCGTGATGGCGCTCAGGGAGAGCGTCCCGCTGTCGGGGGTGCTGCTGCTGGCCCTGCCGGTCCTGGCGCTGATCTTCGGCACGGTCATCGGCCTGATGCGGCCGCGCTTCCGCGAACTCCAGGACCATCTCGACACCGTCACCCGGATGCTCAGGGAGCAGATCACCGGAGTGCGGGTCGTGCGGGCGTTCGTGCGCGAGGACGCCGAGCGCGGCAGGTTCGCCGAGACCAACGGGCGGCTGCTGTCGGTCTCGGTGGGCGTCGGGTTCCTGATGTCGTCGATGTTCCCGCTGGTGGCGCTGCTGTCGAACGCGTCGGGCGTCGCGGTGCTCTGGTTCGGCGGCCACCTGGTGGACGGCGGCTCGCTCCAGGTCGGCGGGGTGATGGCCTTCATCAGCTATCTGACGATGACCCTGATGACCGTCATGCTGGCGATCTTCACCTTCCTGATGATGCCCAGGGCCGAGGTCTGCGCCGAGCGGATCGAGGAGGTCATGGCGGCGGAGAGCAGCGTCCTGCCGCCCGTCCGCGGCGTCCGGGAGACGCCCTCCACCGGCACCGTCGAGTTCGACGACGTCACCTTCGGCTACCCCGGAGCCGAGCAGCCGGTGCTGCGCGGCATCACGCTGACGGTCCGCCCCGGCCAGACCGTCGGGGTGGTCGGCGGGACGGGCAGCGGCAAGACGACACTGCTCGACCTGGTGCCCCGGCTGTTCGACACCACCTCCGGCACCGTCAGGGTCGACGGGATCGACGTCAGGGAACTGGCGCCCGGCAAGCTCTCGGCGGTGGTCGGCCACGTGCCGCAGAAGCCGTACCTGTTCGCGGGCACGATCGCCTCGAACCTCCGCTACGGACGGCCCGAGGCGACGGACGCCGAACTCTGGCACGCGCTGGAGGTCGCCCAGGCCGCGGACTTCGTCCTCGCCATGCCGGACGGGCTCGACAGCGAGATCGCCCAGGGCGGCGCCAATGTCTCGGGCGGCCAGCGGCAGCGCCTGGCCATCGCCAGGACCCTGGTCCGCAGGCCCGAGATCTACCTCTTCGACGACTCCTTCTCCGCCCTCGACCACGCGACGGACGCGGCGCTGCGCGCGGCGCTCGCGGTCGAGACGGCCGGCGCCACCGTGCTGGTCGTCGCCCAGCGGATCGGCACCATCCGGGACGCCGACCTCATCGTCGTCCTCGACGACGGCGGGATCGCCGCCTCGGGCACCCACGAGACGCTCCTGTGCGAGAGCTCCGTCTACCGCGAGATCGTCCTGTCCCAGATGACCGAGCAGGAGGCAGCGGCATGAGCGAGAAGACGACCGGACCCCGCTTCCGCGGCGGCCCCGCCGCTTTCGTCAACGGACCGGCCCTGGAAGGGTCACGCGACGCCGCCGCCACCGCCAGGCGCCTGCCGGGGATCCTGCGCCACGAGCGCGTCCCGCTCGCGGGCTCGGTGGCGTCCACCCTCGCCGGCGTCCTGCTCATGGCCCTGGGCCCCCGCGTCCTCGGGCACGCGACCGATCTCATCGTCCAGGGGTCGGGCGGCGCGGAGATGGACTTCGGTGCCCTCGGCCGCACACTGCTGCTGGCACTCGCCCTCTACGCGGCGGCCACGGCGTTCCTGCTGCTCCAGGGTGGTGGTGCAGCGGGCGATGTTCCGGCTCCGCGCCCGCGCACAGGCCAAGCTCTCCGCGCTGCCCCTCGGCCACTTCGACCGGCAGCCGCGCGGCGACCTGCTCAGCAGGGTCACCAACGACCTCGACAACCTCGGCCAGTCGCTCCAGCAGACCCTGAGCCAGTTGCTCTACGGGGTGCTCACCTTCACCACCGTCCTGATCATGATGTTCACCGTCTCCCCGCTGCTCACGCTGGTCGCGCTCGCGACGCTCCCGCTGTCGGTCCTGGCCACCAGGCGGATCGCGCGGCGCTCTGAGCCGCAGTTCCTCGCCCAGTGGGGAACCACCGGCCGGCTGAACGCCCACGTCGAGGAGATGATCACCGGGCACGCGCTCGTCAGGGTGCTCGGCCGCCGGGAGGAGGCGATCGAGGTCTTCGATGAGCACAACGAGAGCCTCTACAGGTCGAGTCTCTCCGCGCAGTTCGTCTCCGGGCTCATCCGGCCCGCGATGATGTTCCTCGGCAATGTCAACTACCTGCTCGTCGCGGTGGTCGGCGGGCTGCGGGTGGCGGCGGGCGCGGTGTCGCTCGGCGACGTGCAGGCGCTCCTCCAGTACTCGCAGCAGGTCACCCAGTCGGTCAACCAGGCGGGGGGGCTGCTCGGCATCCTGCAGTCCGGACTCGCCTCGGCCGAGCGGGTGTTCGCCCTGCTCGACGCCCCGGAGCAGGCACCCGACCCGGCGGATCCGATGCGTCCGGCGAAGGTGACGGGACGCGTGGAGTTCGAGCGGGTGACCTTCGGCTACACCCCCGACGCCCCGCTGATCGAGGATCTGTCGCTGTCCGTCGCACCCGGCCAGACGGTCGCCATCGTCGGGCCGACCGGCGCGGGGAAGACCACCCTGGTCAATCTGCTCATGCGGTTCTACGAGGTGTCAGGAGGCCGGATCACCCTCGACGGCGTCGAACTGACCGCGATGACCCGCGGTGACCTGCGCGCCAGGACCGGGATGGTCCTCCAGGACACGTGGCTGTTCGGGGGGACCATCGCCGACAACATCGCCTACGGCAAGGCGGGCGCGACCCGCGAACAGGTCGTGGCGGCGGCCCGCGCCACCCACGTCGACCACTTCGTGCGCACCCTGCCCGACGGCTACGACACCGTCCTCGACGAGGACGCCTCCACCCTCAGCGCCGGCGAGCGCCAGCTCCTGACCATCGCCAGGGCCTTCATCGCCGACCCCGCGATCCTCATCCTCGACGAGGCGACGAGCTCGGTCGACACCCGCACCGAGATGCTCGTCCAGGAGGCGACGCGCTCCCTGCGCAAGGGCAGGACCAGCTTCGTCATCGCCCACCGCCTGTCCACCATCCGCGACGCCGACCTCATCTTGGTCATGGACCACGGCGCGATCGTGGAACAGGGCCGCCACGAGGACCTCCTCGCCGCCGGAGGCGCCTACGCGGCACTGCACGCGGGCCGCGTAGGCGCCGATGTCCGCTGAAGCCCCGCCCGGCGGTCGTTCTCCGGAGGGGGGCCGGGGCGGGTTCTCAGGCGAGGAGGGTCTGGCCGATCCAGCCGCCGTCGTCGCAGCCGGGCGGGAGGGCGAAGACGGCGGATCCGATGGGGGTGGTCCAGGCGTTGAGGAGGTCGGACTTCGCGAGGTTCCTCTGGACGGGGACGAACTGCCGTTCGATGTCGGCCTGGTAGGAGGCGAAGAGCAGGCCGGAGTCGGTGACGCCGTCGGATCCGGGTGCCTCGTCGTAGTTGTAGCCGCGGCGGAGCATCCGCAGAGCGGGGTCCTGGACGCGGGCGAGGCGGATGTGGGCGGCGTCGTCGATGACGGGGAAGCCGGCGGTGTCGAGCGCGGCGAAGTCGGGTTCGTCGTGCTCGGCGCGGCCGGTGAGGGGGGCGCCGGACGCGAGCGTGCGGCCGATGGAGAACTCCTTGGCGCCCTCGTCGGCGGCGTCCCATTTCTCCAGGTCCATACGGATGCGGCGCAGGACCTTGAGGG
>JAFACJ010000857.1 GCA_023425615.1 Actinomycetes bacterium | reverse complement strand
CGGCCGAGCAGAGCGGTGATCGCCGGGACGAGGAACACCGGCATGACGAACGCCGCGAGCATGATGCCGACGGCGACGCCGAAGCCCATCTGCTTCATCATCGCGACCGGTGCCAGCATCATGACGGCGAAGGTGCCGGCCAGGATGATCCCGGCCGCCATGACCGTCGGGCCGCCGTGCTCGACGGCCAGGGCCGCCGCCTTCCGCGGCTCATGGCCCTCTCGCGCCTCCTCGCGGAGCCGTGCCGTCATGAGGATGTTGTAGTCGGTGCCGATCGCCAGCACGAACAGGTACATGATGATCGGCAACTGGAAGGTGACACCCGGCTTGTCCAGCGCCCCCTGGAAGACGTACACCGTCGCGCCGATGGTGGCCGCGAAGCCCAGGAGCACCGCGGGCACCAGATAGAGCGGTGCGACGACGCTGCGCAGCTGCAGCGCCAGGATCAACGCGATGAGCAGCGCGGCGACCGGCAGGATGACCGACAGGTCGCGGTTGTTCACCTCGTTGACATCGGCGAAGATCGAGGTGGTGCCGCCCACGTACGCGCGGACGCCGTCCGGAGCCGCCTTGTGGACGGCCGGGCGCAGCTCCTCCTTGAGGAGGCTGACCGCGTCGTTGGAGAGCGGGTTCTCCTTGAGGAAGAGGTCGACCCTGGCGATCGCCTTGGTCTTGGCGCCGGGGACCGCCTGCTGGACGCCGCCGACGCCCGGCGCCGACTTCACGGCCTGGGAGAAGGAGTCGAGCTGCGCCTGGGTGAGGTCGGCACCGCTCTCGCTCTTGAGGAAGACCTGGACGGGCGTGGTGAGGCCGGGCGGGAAGCCCTTCTCCATGTCCTGGATCGCCTTGGCCGACTCGGTGTCCTGCGGGAAGCCGGCCTGGAAGTCGTAGTCGGCCTTGAACATCAGCACGCCCGAGGCCAGCGCGACCAGGAGCCCGCCCGACAGCAGCGCCACCACCGCGGGCTTGGCGCCGACGAACTCGCCGAGCCTGCGGGCGCGGCTGGCCTCCGGCACCTTCTGCCAGGACTTGGACGGCCAGAACACCTTGGGGCCGAGCAGGACGACGATGGCGGGGATCAGGGTCAGCGCGGTGATCGCCATGACGACCACGGCGATGGCCAGGGACGGGCCCCAGGCGCTGAACACCCCGAAGGCGGCCAGCAGCAGCACCAGGAACGCCACGGCGACGGCGGCGGCGGCCGAGGAGATGACCTCGCCGACCCGCTCCACGGCCAGGGCCATGGCGGTGTGCTTGTCGTCCCCGGCGCGCAGCCGTTCCCGGAAGCGGAACATGAGGAACAGGTAGTAGTCGGCGCCGATGCCGAACAACACGATGAGGATGATGGTCTGCAGCGTGTCGTCGCCGGCGAAGTCCAGGATCTTGGAGGCGGTGCCGATCAGCCCCATCGACACCTCCATGACCACCGAGATCACGATGATCGGGATCAGCGCCGCCAGCGGTGCCCGGAAGATGACGAGGATCAGGCCGATGATCAGTGCGAAGGTCGCGGCGCCCACGATCGCGAAGGCGCGCTCGAAGGAGTCGGCGTTGTCGGCGAAGGTGGCGGCGTCACCGCCGATCTTGGCCTGGAGGCCGGTGCCCTGGAGTTGGCCGGGAAGCGCTTCGCGCAGCTTCTCGACCGCGTCCATCTGCTTTTCCTGGTCCTCGGTGCTCTCGCCCTTCATGGGCACGTTGATGACCTGGACCAGCTTGTTCGGCGAGACGGCCTGCGGGCCGGTGAGGACGTCGGTGACCGACTCGGGCCTGGGCAGTGCCTGGGCGACCGCGGAGGTCTTGGCGATGTCCTGGTCGCTGAGCGGCTTGCCGTCCGTGCGGGTGACCACGATCAGCGCGGAGATCGTCTCGACCTGCGGGAACGCCTCCTGGGAGACCTTGACCGCCTGGAGTGACTCGTACTTGGAGGGAAGGAAGTTGCTCTGGTCGGACTCCGTCTCCAGCTTGGGCGAGAAGGCGATGACGAGCGCCGCCACCACGAGCCAGGCGGCGATGGTCCACCAAGGGTGTTTGACGACGGCGTTGCCGAGCCGTCCGAACATTTTGGAGCCTCTCTGCAAGGGGGGAGTTTATGGAAGCTTTACTCAATGTACGGGGGCTCCCTCTCCCCTGTGATCCACCCTCCTGCTGAAAGCCGAACTGCTACCCAGGGGGGAGGGCGACCTCCCTCAGGATGAGGTGAGGAACCCCTAACCTGGGCGTCATGAGTGACCAGAGCTTCGAGACCCTGGCGATCCACGCGGGCCAGGACCCCGATCCGGCGACCGGGGCCGTGGTACCGCCGATCTACCAGGTGTCGACCTTCCAGCAGGACGGCATCGGCGGGCTGCGCGGGGGATATGAGTACAGCCGCAGCGCCAACCCGTCCCGTACGGCGCTGGAGGAGTGCCTCGCGGCTTTGGAGGGGGGACGGCGCGGGCTGGCGTTCGCCTCGGGCCTCGCCGCCGAGGACGCGGTGCTGCGCGCCCTGTGCGGGCCCGGCTCCCACGTGGTCATCCCGAACGACGCCTACGGCGGCACCTACCGGCTGTTCTCCCGGGTGTACGAGCGCTGGGGCGTGTCGGCGACGCCCGTCCCGCTGGCGGACCCGGCCGCCGTCCGGGAGGCGATGCGCCAGGAGACGGCGCTGCTGTGGGTGGAGACGCCGACCAACCCGCTGCTGAGCGTCGCGGACATCGAGACCATGGCGCGGATCGCGCACGAGGCGGGTGCGCTGCTGGTCGTGGACAACACGTTCGCCAGCCCGTACCTCCAGCAGCCGCTCGCGCTGGGCGCGGACATCGTCGTGCACTCCACCACCAAGTACCTGGGCGGCCACTCCGACGTGGTCGGCGGCGCCCTGGTCACCGCGTCCGACGACCTGGGCGCCAAGCTGGCCTACCACCAGAACGCGATGGGCGCGGTGGCCGGGCCGTTCGACTCCTGGCTGACCCTGCGCGGCATCAAGACGCTGGCCGTGCGGATGGACCGGCACTGCGCGAACGCGGCACGGGTCGTCGACCTGCTCGCCGGCCACCCGAAGGTGAGGCAGGTGCTCTACCCGGGGCTGCCCGACCACCCGGGGCACGAGACGGCGGCCAAGCAGATGCGCGGCTTCGGGGGGATGGTCTCCTTCCGGACGGGCTCGGAGGAGTCGGCGGTCGCGGTGTGCGAGGCGGCGAAGCTGTTCATCCTGGGGGAGTCCCTGGGCGGCGTGGAGTCCCTCATCGAGCACCCGGCCCGGATGACCCACGCCTCGGCCACCGGGTCCCCGCTGGAGGTCCCGGCGGACCTGGTAAGGCTGTCGGTCGGCATCGAGGAGTGCGGCGACCTGCTCGCCGACCTGGAGCAGGCACTGGCGTCCGCCTGACCCGGTTCGGACGACCGCGGCGAAGCGAGGATCGTCCGGACCGGCTCGCGGGGGTCCGGGGGTCGCCCCCCAGACCGGCGCAGGGGTGTCAGTCGGCGTGCCAGTAGCGGTCGGCCTCGAAGACCAGGGCCGCGGCGCCGACCAGCCCCGCGGTCTGGCCGAGGGCGACCGGAACCACCCGCACGTTGCGCGCGAACTCCATGCGCGCGTGGGCGCGGAGCGTCTCCTCCAGGGGGGAGAACAGCAGCGGGCCCGCCTGGGCCAGCCCGCCTCCGATGGCGACGACCTCCAGGTCGCACAGATGGGTGGCCGAGGCGATGCCGATGCCCAGGGCACGGCCCGCCCTGCGCATGGCCGACACCGCGATCGGGTGGCCGCGGGC
>JAFACJ010000814.1 GCA_023425615.1 Actinomycetes bacterium | reverse complement strand
GACGTGCGCACCGACTCCCTCCTCGCCCGCCTGGAGCGCCTCCCCGAACGCCGCGAGATCCCGATCATCTGCGACGAACAGCAGGTCGTGGAGTTCTACAGCCGCTGACACCGAGCCGGAGGCGCGGACCGGCGGGATCCGCCTCTGGCGCCTCCGCTAGGGAGCGTGGCGTCGCTGGAAAAGAGGTCTGGCCGCGGGAATGTGTGTGGAGTACATTCAACCTAGCGATTGCTTGCCTGCGGAGGAAGGGCTCCACACATGATCGAATTTCGGAAGGTCACTCGTAACATAGGGGCCGAGGTGGCCGGCGTCGACCTTCGCGTCCCGCTGGAGGAGGAGCAGGTCCAGACCATCCGGCAGGGGCTGCTCGACCACCAGGTGCTCTTCTTCCGCGACCAGCACATCACCGACGAGGAGCACGTCGTCTTCGCCCGGCAGTTCGGCACCGCCAACATGCCGCCGATGGACACCAGCGGCAGCGCCGTGCACGTGCTGGACCAGACCGACCCCAAGGGCGAGGGCGGCGACCAGTGGCACAGCGACAACACCTTCATGAAGACGCCGCCGATGGGCTCGCTGCTGCGCGCCGTCATCCTGCCCTCGGTCGGCGGCGACACCCTGTGGGCCAACATGTACCTGGTCTACGAGTCGCTTGCGCCCTGGCTGCGGCGGCTGTGCGACGAGCTGTACGCCGAGCACGACCTGACCATGTCGGTCACCAAGGCCATCGACAAGGGCCACCGCATGGACCTGCGCGAACTGCAGGAGAAGAACCCGCCGGTCATCCACCCCGTCGTGCGGATCCACCCCGAGACCGGACGCAAGGCGCTGTACGTCAACCGCAGCTCCGTCACCCGCCTCGTCGGCCTGTCGCGCCGCGAGAACGAGGCGATCCTGCCGCTGCTGTTCGACGCCGTCCGCGACCCCCAGTTCCAGGTGCGGCTCAACTGGCGCGTGGGCACCATGGCCTTCTGGGACAACCGGCCCACCCAGCACTACGCCGTCGCCGACTACACCGAGCGCCGCAAGATGCACCGCGTCACCATCAACGCCCCGGCCGAGATCGACAACGGCATCCCCAAGGGCCCGGACGGCGTCACCGGCGACGACGCGCCGGTCGAGGCCGCCGCCGCCCGCTACCTGTAGCCGCTCAGCCCAGGGAGGGGAGCTCCTCCCGGCACCTGGCGTCCACCAGCGCCAGCGACTCCTTCAGGGCCGCCCGCTGCGCGACGGTGAGCGGCCCGGCGAAGAACTCGCTCAGCACCTCGTGATGGACGAGCAGGGCGCCGCGCAGCCGCCGCCGCCCCTGCTCGGTCAGGGAGACATGCTGGACCCTGCGGTCGGTCGGGGACGTGGCCCGGCCGACCAGTCCCGCCTTCTCCATCCGGGCGATCAGACGGGTCATGCCCCCGCTGGTCAGGATCATCTCCTGGGCCAGATGGCTCATCGAGCGGCAGTCGCCCTCCAGCCGCAGCAGTACCTCGAACATGACATGGGACAGTCCGACGCGCCGCTCCAGCGCCCGGTCCATGATCCGCTCCAGCCGGGTCGTCGTGCCCAGCAGCAGCCCGAACTCCCGGCCCAGCGTCAGATCCGCGCCGGCCCGCGGGGCGGTCACCTGCCCCACGGACGCCGGTCCGGCCGGTCCCCGCTCCACCCCGGTCGCCCGAACCGGGCCGTCCTCCGCCTCGTCGTCCATCACGACCCCGCTCTCCGTCCCCGGGCCCCGCCCTCGGAAACCCCCGGAGACGAAAGTATCCAGGCGTCTCCCCCGCAGGAATCGTGGAACGTCAGTTCTTTTCACCCTTCTTCTCGGAAGGAGAAGGAGACGGCGTCGCGCTCGGGACCGTCGTCCCCGCGGGCGCCTGCGAGGTGGCGTTCTCACTGCCCGCCGGGACCATCGAGCTGATCATCCACCGGCCGTCCCGCTTGATCAGGCCGAGGGTGAGGTGGCTCTTGCTGATGGTCTGCGGCGCGCTCAGCGCGGTGGACTCCCCCTTGAGGTCGAACACCAGGACGGCGCCGGCGAGGTTCCCGTCGATCGAGCCGACGTAGACCGCGTAGGTCTTGGACTCCAGCTTCGTCTTCTGCGCCTCCAGCTGCTTCTTGAGCGCCGCCAGGTCCACCTTCCGGCGCTCTTCGAGGGCGTCACCGGTCAGGTAGGACATCGCCTTCTCGTTGGAGCTCTCGACGTCGTCATAGGAATACGTCGCCATCACGTCGCCGAACTCGGTGACGCGGGCGATCAGCTCCTTGCGCTCCTTGTTCACGCCGTCCGCCGACCGCCACTGCAGGAGCGCGAAACCGGCGAGCAGCGCCAGGACGACGACCGCGGCCGTCAGCAGCACGGGAACGCGGGCCGCTAGACCCGACGACGGCCCCGCCGCCTTCTTCCCCGCCCCTTCGTGCCTCTCCGGCTTCGCCGACTTCTCGGGCTTCTCAGACTTCTCGGCCCCTCCGGCCTTCTCCGGCGCCTCACCTTCTTCGGCTTCTTCGGCCTTCAGAAGCGTGACCGGCTCCACCGCCTCAACGGCATCCGCGGGCTCTTCGGCCTTCGCCGTCTCCTCGGCCTCCGCGGCCTTCACCGCAGCCGTCTCCTCGGCCTCCGCGGCCGTCTCCTCGGCCTCCGCGGCGTCCGCGGCGGCCAGGACCGCCTCGACGGCGGCTTCGTCGAGCTCCTCGTCGTCGAGGATCTCGATCACCCGGACGCGCCGTACCGGCTTCTTGCCCGATCCAGTGGTGCTCACTCAGTTCTCCTCAGGGGGTGTTCACCGACGGCGGCGTCGGACCCACGCCAGGGCGGGCACAGAACGTATCGCTACACGGACCAGGACCAACAGTGCCAGCACCGGAGGAAGGTAGACCAGCCAGACGGGCGGTCCGCCGCGCTCCTCCTCGGCGGCGGCCGGGCGGGCGGTGACCGTGGCGCGCGGGGCCGCCGCGGGC
>JAFACJ010000804.1 GCA_023425615.1 Actinomycetes bacterium | reverse complement strand
CTTCCACATCCACGCCCTCGGCTTCGAGCAGGACGGTAAGACGAAGGACGTCCAGTTCGTCTCGTCCCGCACCCCTCAACCCATCCGCCAGATCAGGGACGACGACCCGAACACCGCACGGGCCATCGGTGATCTGCGCGCGGCCGGGGAGATGTACGGGCAGCGATTGGAGTACGCCGTCAAGTCGGCCTGGGCCACGGCCCTCGACAAGAAGGTCGGTTCGTGCGCGTGGCTGGAGGAAGCGGCGGCTCTCTATTGGCCTAACGCCGAAGACCTCTTCTGGAAGCGTCTGGCAGCGGAGGACTTCACGAACGGCTGGCGCGATTTCCTGCGCCTCGCTCAAGAGACCTTCTCCATCGTCACCGACGGCTACGTCCGGGGACCTCGCGCGGCGCGGGCCATCGAGCGCGCCCGCCTAGAGCTGTACGGGGGCCGCCGCAAGAAGTCCGGCCCCTCCACATGACCACAGCACCCGACCTCGGCAGGTTCCGATGACAGAAACACCGACTTCTTCGCCCAGTTCGTATGAGCGGGCCAACACATTCATCGCGACCGTCTACCGGCTCTGCGAGGACCCCGGCAAACGTGCGGCTCTACGAAGCGGGCTGGCCCGGCCGATCACACAGAGTCCCCGTATGCATCAGGTGATCGCAGCAAGAGTTCCGTCCCCGCGTCCGGGGGAGGACAGAGACGCCCTCCAGCAGGCGTACTACTCGGTCGCATCCATGATCGCCTCTTTGCCGCCTCAGGCACGTGGGATTCCGAGCCCTGGAAACCGCAGGAATTTCGGTGTGTGCCTGGCCGAAGCCGTGGGTCGTGGAACCATCCGCGAAACGTCCGCCGAGAGCCGACTGACTCTGCTGACCCGGCAGAACGAACGCGGACTGCACCGTCACCTGCCCACCACCGCGCTGTTCATCAGCACGCGACCCGGCGCCGTCGACTGGGCTCAACTCCTGATCGACCTACGCCGCTGGGACCGGGAACGCGAGGACATCGCACGTCACTGGCTCCAGGCCTACTACCGCACGCGTTTCAAGGCCGAACGCGACGCGGCGCGTCTCGCTGATGAGACCGACCACGAGAACGACTGAACCGAAATTCTGAGGAGAACTCATGACCACGCTCACCGGTTCCTTCCTGGAACTGCACATTCTCCAGCCCATCCCCTTCTCGACGCTCAACCGAGACGACACCAACTCGGTTAAGACAGTCGAATGGGGCGGGAAGACTCGTACACGGGTCAGCAGCCAGAGCTGGAAGCGCGCCATGCGCCTTCACCTGCAGAAGGAGATCGGCGAGTCGGCGCTCCGGACCCGGCGCCTGGCTGAGTGTGTCTCCGAGAAGCTGACGGACGCCCATGGCTGGCAGCCGGAACTCGCGGCGAAGGCAGGACGGCATATCGTCGTCGCCAGCAGCGTCGGCGCCGAAGCCCCTAAGACCAAGGAAGGGGCTTCCCCCGACGACGCGTGGAGCACCGCCGCGATGGTCTACGTGCCCGAGGACGCCATCGGCGAACTCGCCGCGCTCGCCATCAAGTACCAGGCCGAGTTGGAGGCGTCCAAGGACCCGGCGAAGTTCGAGCGCAAGCACAGCGTGATCCCCACCCCGGACGTCGACGGCATCCTTCGTAGCCGCAACGGCATCATCAGCCTCTTCGGTCGCATGCTCGCCCAAGTCGACGACGCCAAGGTCGATGGTGCCGTCCAGGTCGCCCACGCCTTCACCACTCACGAGACGAACGTCGAGATCGACTACTTCAGCGCGGTCGACGACGTCAACGACGCGTGGGGCGACAACACCGGGAGCGCCCACATGGGCCATGCCGAGCACTCCGCCGGCGTCCTGTATCGCTACATCGCCCTCGACCTGCGCGAACTTCACCGCAACCTCGGCGGCAGCCTGGAGGACACGCGCACGCTCGCAGCGGCTCTCGTGCGGGCGGCGCTCCTCTCGCTTCCGCAGGCCAAGAAGCGGTCCACCGCACCGCACACGATCCCCCACCTGGCACATATCGCCGTCCGCAACGACCGTCCGCTGTCGTACGCGGCCGCGTTCGAGCAGCCCGTGGCCATCGACCACTTCGGCGGGCACTCCGAGCCCTCCGTCAGCGTCTTGAACCGCTATGCCGGCTCCGCGCGGCGCCTCCTCGGCGACAAGGGCCTCGTCCACGCCGCGCACGCGACGTTCTCACAGGTCGAAGCCCCGGCGCTCGGTGGCCGAACCGACTCGTTCGACGCGATGATCGAGGAGGCGCTGAAGGCCGCGCTGCCCGAGGCGTCGGCATGACCGGCTCCCCAACCGGCTTGCTCCTGCATCTGAGCGGACCGCTGCAATCCTGGGGCACAGGGGACGTTCCCGCGAACCTACGGGATAGTTCCCGCTTCCCCACCCGGTCCGGGCTCATCGGTCTCCTCGCCTGCGCGCTCGGCCGCAGCCGCGACGAGAAGACAGACGATCTCCGGGAGCTGCGTTTCACGATCCGCGTCGACCGTCCGGGCAGTTTCCTCCGGGACTTCCAGACGATCGGCGGGGGGATGCCGCGCGAGTTGACGGTCATCACCGCGGAAGGAAAGCGGCGCACCCCTGAGACGGCGACCGTCGTCTCCGAACGCTACTACCGCCAAGATGCGGCCTTCACCGTCCTCGTCGAAGGGCCGTCCGAAGTCCTTTCGGCCTGCGGCGAGGCCGTGCGGTATCCGCGCTGGCCCCTCTACCTGGGACGTCGTTCCTGTCCACCCGACGCTCCGCTGTTCCTCACTCTGACCGACGACCCGGAGCCGGCGCAGCACCTGCTCAAGCTGCCACTCGCACGGCGGCCGGCAGGAAGCGCCGTGCACGTCGAGTTCATCTCCGACGCTCCTTTCGTCGGCGAGCTCTGGCCGAAGGACGTAGCGGGCGGTCAAGGCGACGCCCCCTTCGCCGAAGCACGAACCGAACCGACCTCGTTCGTCTCGAACCGTCGTGCTTACGGCCTGCGGAGGGTCTACCGGCTGGTCGCCGAGGTGGACGGCGAACTGTGCACCAAACCCGGAATCCCCTTTCTCGACCGACTCACCTGCTACCTGTCATCGGACACCCCATGACCTCATCTCTGTGGATCACGCAGCTCAATCTCGATCTTCGCTCTCGGGACGCGGCACACGACCTGCGCGATGCGGTCCGCCTGCATCGCCGCATCATGACGCTCTTTCCCTCCGGCCTCGGCGCGCAGGCACGCCACGACGTCGGTGTCCTGTTCCGGATCGAGGAGACTCGGGCCGGAGTCTCCGTGCTCGTCCAGAGCTCCCTGGAGCCGTCGCACGCAGCGCTCCCCGACTCCTATGGCACTATCCGCAGCAAGACGCTCACGCCGCTCCTCGACGCCCTGGCCCCAGGGCGACGCGTCCGCTACCGGATCATCGCGAACGCCACCCGCAAACTCGGCCTCAACACCACCGCGGGTCGGCCGAAAGAAGTCGTCCCCCTCCATGGCCCCGAAGCCGACGCCTGGTGGCAGCGCCAAGCCGAAGCCTGCGGCCTGAACCTCCACACGTTGGAGAGCACTCCGCTCGATCAGGCGGCAGGCACCCGCCGGGACACCAACCGCGTCGTCCACGCGCGCACCCGGTTCGACGGCCTCGCCACCATCACCGATCCCGCGGCCCTCTCCTCACGGCTGCGCACCGGGATCGGCCGCGGAAAAGCCTACGGCTGCGGGCTTCTCACCCTCGCTCCGGCATGAGCGCCTCTGCCCGTGCACGCATGGCCGCGCCCACCGCGGCCATGCTGCCCCGCATCGGCGATTCGGTCTCCTTCCTGTACATCGACATCGCCCGCATCGTCCAAGACGACACCGGTGTCAAAGCCCTCATCCAGTCCGGAGACGGAGTCCAACGCATCGCCCTGCCCACAGCCGCGCTCGGCTGCCTCCTGCTCGGACCGGGCGTCTCCATCACCACCCGAGCACTCGCCACCTTCGGCAGACACGGCACCACGGTCGTCTGCACCGGCAGCGGCGGCGTCCGCACGTATACGGCAACCGTGCCCGGCTCCCTCCCGACACGATGGCTCGAACTCCAAGCCCGCTCCTGGTGCGACGAGACCGAACGCACCGCCGTCGCGCGCCGCATGTACCTACAGCGCTTCGGCGAGACGGCACCGGCGACCGCCACCATCGCCCAACTGCGCGGTCTCGAAGGACAACGCATGAAAGCGCTGTACCGCCTGCTCGCCCAGCAGCACGGCGTACGGGCCTTCAAGCGCTCCTACGACCCTTCAGACTGGGACGGGCAAGACCCCGTCAACCGGGCGCTGTCCGCCGCGAACACCTGCCTCTACGGCATCGTCCACGCAGCCATCAACGCCATCGGCTGCTCACCAGGGCTAGGGTTCGTCCACACCGGCACATCGCACTCCTTCGTCTACGACATCGCCGACCTCTACAAGGCAGAACTCACCCTCCCCCTCGCGTTCTCCCTCCACGACTCTGCCAACCCGGACTCCCAGGCACGCCGATCGTTCCGCGACGGCCTCCGACTCTTCCGACTCCTGCCACGCATCGTCGCCGACATCCAAACGCTCCTCTCCCCCGACGACGGCACACGACAAGAAGACGCCGAGGAAGCCACCGAAGAACTCGTCAACCTCTGGGACCCCGACCAAGGCCACCTGCCCGGCGGCAAGAACTACGACCCCTGGGAAATCTGACGTGGCCTCACTCACCGTCATAGCCACCACCGCGATCCCCCCACATCTACGCGGCGCCCTCACCCGCTGGATGACCGAACCCATGCCCGGCCTCTACGTCGGCACCCTCTCCGCCCGCGTCCGCACCGAACTCTGGAACGCCCTCACCGCCACCATCGAAGACGGAGCAGCCGTCCTCCTCCACCCCGCCTCCACCGAACAGGGCTACGCCATCAAAACCGCCGGCTCCCGCCGCCGCACCACCGTCGACTTCGACGGCCTCACCCTCATAGCCCTCAACCCCCAAGAACCAGACCCCGACCACGCCCCTGAGTCATCTACCGTCACCGCATTCGACTCTTCACTGACATCTCAAATCAGTAACGGCCACGAATAACCCCAGGTCGCTAAGGGTTCGCCCCGCGCAGGCGGGGGTGGTCCGATCAACCGCGGCGTGCCCGGGGTCCGCGGGACGTTCGCCCCGCGCAGGCGGGGGTGGTCCGGGCATTTCAGGGCGCGTAACAACTGCTTTTCGGTTCGCCCCGCGCAGGCGGGGGTGGTCCGCAGATCATTCCGTTCAGCGTGACGAGTACTTCGTTCGCCCCGCGCAGGCGGGGGTGGTCCGCGGTGGACCGCGCGTACGGACCGCTCCTCCTCGTTCGCCCCGCGCAGGCGGGGGTGGTCCGGTGAGGCCGAGTTCGTCGGCGAGTTTCGTGACGTTCGCCCCGCGCAGGCGGGGGTGGTCCGCGCCGCTACGTCTACACGTCATCCAGCTGAGGGTTCGCCCCGCGCAGGCGGGGGTGGTCCGCCCTGCCCGGCGTTCGCTCCGGCGTCATACAGGTTCGCCCCGCGCAGGCGGGGGTGGTCCGGGCGAGGAGCTCGGTGCGGGCGGGCTGGGGGGTTCGCCCCGCGCAGGCGGGGGTGGTCCGGCCCCGTTGATGGTCGCGTTGCCAGTGATGAGGTTCGCCCCGCGCAGGCGGGGGTGGTCCGGAGGATGCGCCGTGGTCCGTGATCGACGAGGTGTTCGCCCCGCGCAGGCGGGGGTGGTCCGGCGCGGACGGTCGGCGTTGCAGCATAGGTCGAGTTCGCCCCGCGCAGGCGGGGGTGGTCCGTCGTGGGCGAAATCTCGGACGAACACCGCCTTGTTCGCCCCGCGCAGGCGGGGGTGGTCCGCGTTCCATGCTGCTCCTGCCCGGCGTGATCAGGTTCGCCCCGCGCAGGCGGGGGTGGTCCGCGTTCCATGCTGCTCCTGCCCGGCGTGATCAGGTTCGCCCCGCGCAGGCGGGGGT
>JAFACJ010000792.1 GCA_023425615.1 Actinomycetes bacterium | reverse complement strand
ACCTGGTACAGCGGGAGGAACCCGGGCACGCGCTCCACCTTCAGCTCATCGACGAGCCGCTCGAAGGGCAGCGCCTGGTGCTCGAACGCGTCGAGCGAGGTCTTCCGCACGTCCTCCAGCAGTTCCGCGAAGGTCAGGTCCTCCTTCATCCGCGCCCTCAGGATGAGGGTGTTGACGAAGAGGCCGATGATCGGTTCCAGCTCGGGATGCCCGCGGCCCGCCACCGGGGCGCCGACGAGGACGTCCTCCTGCCCGGTGTACCGGTACAGCAAGGCGAAGTAGCACGCCAGGAGCAGCATGAAGAGCGTGACCTTGCGCTCCCGGCTCAGCTCGATGAGCGCCTCGCCGAGGTCGTCGTCGAAGACGAAGCCCGCCAGCGCGCCGTTGAACGTCTGGTTCTCGGGGCGGGGATGGTCCGTCGGCAGATGGAGGATGTGCGGTGCTCCCGCCAGTTGGTCGCGCCAGAACCCCAGCAGCTTGCCCAGGCGGATGCCGTGCAGGCTCTCCCGCTGCCACCTCGCGTAATCGCAGTAGTCGACGAGCAGCGGCGCGAGCGGCACCTCCCGCCGACCCGCCCGGTATGCCGCATAGGTTCGCTTGAGCTCGGAGACGTAGACGCCGAGCGACCAGGCGTCGGTGATGATGTGGTGCATCGTGACGCTGAGCAGGTGGCTCGCCGGTTCGAGCCGGAACAGCCTGTAGCGCACGCACGGTCCGGTCTCCAGGTCGAAGGGCCGCTGCACCTCCCGATTGAGCGCCTCTCCCATCGCCGTGTCGCGCCGTCCTGGCGGCAGCGCGGAGAGGTCCTCCACTTCCAGTTCCACCACGGCGTCGGGCTCGATCACCTGCCTCGGCTCGTCGCCTGCCAGCTCGAAGCGCGCCCGGAGCATGTCGTGCCGGTGTGCCAGTGCCTCCAGGGCCCACCGGAGGCCGGCCACATCGACGGGCCCCTGGAAGGGGATGTACAGCGGAATGTTGTAGACCGGCTGTCCCGGCTGCAGCTTGTCCATGAACCAGAGCTGCTCCTGGGAGAAGGAGAGGGGGAACGACCGGCTGGTGCGTGCCGCGCTCTCCAGCAGCGCCCGCAGTACCCGCCGTTTGTCCGCCGGCGTCAGCGCCTTCAGGTCTCGTTCGAGTGACACCTCGTCCTCCTCTCCGATCGGACCGGCGTCGCCCGGCTCAAGGGACGCTCCTGGAGGCGATCCCCGCCATCCAGATCATCTGGTTGCAGACCTCCCTCACCTCGGCCGGAGAGGGGACCTCTCCGGCCTGGCCTGCGAGGCGTCGTCCCAGCCCCCGCACGAAGGACTCGAACACCCTGTCGCGTGCTGCCCTGAGGCCGTGGACGGCGTCTTCCGAGGCCGCCTCCGGCTGCGGTAGGCCACCGGCGCCCGCGAGCGGGCTCAGCCTCCGGGCCTCGGACCAGATCCGCATGAGTTCGGTGTGATGCCTCCAGAAGAAGGCGGGACCCGCCGGCTCATCACCGGAAGCGGAGGGCGCCGTTGCGGTGTCGGCCGTGTCCGGGGCCTCCCTCGCTCCCAGGTGGCGCCGCGCCCAGCGCACCACTGCGTCGCCGTCTTCGAACTCCGCGAGCGCGGGCGTCCCGAGATGCTCCTCCAGAAGACCGTCGAGCTCGGCTTCGGTGAGGTCGTCCAGGTCGTGCAGCACACGTCTCGGGGCGCGCTTCAGCATCGACGCCGCCGTCCTGGACTCGTGCAGCCACTCCTCGTCCTCGAACCCGCTCAGCGCCCTGGCCAGCGACCGGACCGTCGGGCTCTCGAACAGCATGCGGACCGAGGCGTTCAAGTGGTAGCGGCCGTTGACGGCGTTGATGACCCGTGTCGCCAGCAGCGAATGGCCGCCGAGCGCGAAGAAGTCGTCATCGACTCCCACGCGGCTCACCCGGAGGTGGCTCTGGAAGATCTCGACGAGCTCCCGTTCGATCTCGCTCGCCGGCGGCCTCGGCTCCGCCGCGACGGGCGCGGCCGGCTCCGGGAGCCGCCTGCGGTCGAGCTTGCCGTTCGTCGTCAGCGGCAGCCCGTCGAGGATCACCGTCATGGCGGGGACCATGTACGGCGGCAGCTTCCCGGTCAGGAACTCCTTGATCGCACCCGTGTCGAGGGCGCTCCCGGGATCCTCCGGTACGACATAGGCCACCAGCCGCTCGTCCTGCTCGGCGAAGCCGCGGACCGCCACCACCGCGTCCTCGACGCCGGGATACCGCCGGAGGTGGGATTCGATCTCCCCCAGTTCGATGCGCAGGCCCCTGAGCTTGACCTGTGAGTCGATCCGGCCGATGTACTCGATGTCGCCGTCGCGGCGGAAGCGCGCCAGGTCTCCGGTCCGGTAGAGGCGGGCGCCCGGTTGCGCGGAGAACGGATGGGGGATGAACCGGCTCTCGGTCAGGTCCGGCCGGTTCAGGTAGCCCTCGGCCAGATTGCGGCCGCCGATGTAGAGCTCGCCGGGGACGCCGATCGGGGCGGGTTCGAGCGCCTCGTTCAGGATGTAGATCTGGGTGTTGGCGATCGGCCTGCCGATCGGGACGCTCGGGTACCTGTCATGCCATTGGTCGCAGTCCCAGTGCGTGACGTCGATGGCGGCCTCGGTCGGCCCGTAGAGGTTGTGGGCGCTGACGCCGGGCAGCTCCTGGAG
>JAFACJ010000790.1 GCA_023425615.1 Actinomycetes bacterium | reverse complement strand
GGCCGACGTCTGGGTGCTGGCCGGTATCTGGGTGCTGGTTGGGGGCGGGGTCAAATAAGGGCTCTGGTGATGATGCGGGTGGCGGCGGCGAGGACTTTCTCGTTGTGCGTGGCGTTTAGGGAGGGTTTGTCGGAGAAGAGGGCGATGGACAGGGGGTGGCCGGTGGGGGGCCAGGCGATGGCGACGTGGTTGGCGGCGGCGTAGTCGCCGGTGCCGGTCTTGTCGGCGGCGGTCCAGCCGGAGGGGAGGCCGGCGCGGATGCGGTTGGTGCCGGTGCGGTTGGCCTTCATCCAGCGGGTGAGCTGCTCGCGTTCGGGAGGGGCGAGTGCGTCGCTCAGGAGGAGCGCGCGGTAGCCGGAGGCCATGCCGGTGGGGGTAGTGGTGTTCCTTTCGGTGCCGGGTGTGACGTTGTTGAGTTCGGGTTCCTTGTCGTCCAGACGGGTCGTTTGGTCGCCGATGGAGCGGGCGAGTTCGGTCACCGCGGAGGTGCCGCCCAGGAGGTCCAGCAGGAGGTTGGAAGCGGCGTTGTCGCTCTGGAGGAGGGCGGCACGGCATAGTTCGGCGACCGTCATGCCGGTTCCCACGTGGGTCTCGGTGATGGGTGAGTGCGGGACCAGGTCGGCCCGGGTGAAGCGGACCCGGTGGTCGAGGAAGCCCGTGCTCACCGGATGGGAGCGCAGGACGGCCGCGACGGCGTAGGTCTTGAAGGTCGAGCACATCGCGAACCGCTCGTCCTGCCGGTGCCCGAGCGACAGACCGGTGACGGTGTCGGTGGCCGACGCTCCGAGGCGGACTTCGAATCTGTCTTCCAGCTTCCGTAGTGCCGCAGCGGCCGTGCTCAGCTTCGCGGCGGTGTCCGTATCCGAGGGCGTGGCCGTGGCCTCCGCCGGACCAGGGATCTTGGCCGGACCAGGGATCTTGGAAGGCTGAGGCTTCCCGGTTTCCGCCGACTCGGCCGGCCCTCCCGTCTCGCAAGCCGAGAACCAGGGCATCGCCAGCAATGCCCCCAGCAGTGCCCGTCGTCTCATCCCTCTCCTCCTGAAGACCGCCCGACCCTGCCTGGACGACGGCCCGATTTGTTCGTTCGGTGCCCTGGTCGGATACGGAGGGCACTTCCCCGCCGCCTCCACCGAGCGTCGCCCGGACCACGATGCCACGGCGCTTTCGCCCGGCCCGCCAGACGGACGCCGAACACGACGGGCACCGTCCGATCACCCAGGGTGACACCACCGGCGGGCCGGAACGTGCCGGGCCGATCCCGTGAGGTCTTACCCTGGCGCTATGGCGACGCAGGCGACTCCACGGCAGAGGGCCCGACGGTTCCAGAACGAGACACGGCTGGGACTGGTGCGGCGGGCACGGAGGATGAACCGGATCCTGGCCGAGACCTACCCGGACGCCCACTGCGAGCTGAACTTCGCGAACCCCTTCCAGCTCCTGGTCGCCACCGTGATGTCCGCGCAGACCACGGACGCCCGAGTCAATATGGTCACGCCTTTGCTCTTCGCGCGGTATCCGACCCCCGAGGATCTCGCCGCGGCGGCCCCCGAGGACGTCGAGGAGATCATCAAGCCGACCGGGTTCTTCCGTGCCAAGACGAAATCGATCATGGGTTTGTCGGCCGTGCTGCGTGACGCGTTCGGGGGCGAGGTGCCGAGAACGCTCGAGAAGATGGTCACCCTGCCGGGGGTGGGCCGCAAGACCGCCAACGTGGTGCTGGGCAACGCGCACGATCCTGAGACGGGAGAACCCTTCGGGGTACCCGGGTTGACGGTGGACACGCACTTCGGACGGGTGGTGCGCCGGTTCGGCTGGACGGCGGAGGTGGATCCGGAGAAGGTCGAGCAGGCGGTCGCGCAGCTTTTCGAGAAGCGGGAGTGGACGGTGCTCTCGCATCGGCTGATCTGGCACGGGCGGCGGCGCTGCCACGCTCGGCGACCCGCCTGCGGGGTGTGCCCGGTGGCACCGGACTGCCCGTCGTATGGTGAGGGGCCCACCGATCCCCAGGTCGCCGCCAAGCTGCTCAGAGACAGGTCCTTTGCGTGAATAATTCCGTGCCGGATGATGTTGCTCCGAACGTGATTCCGTCATGGCTCGACCAGTTTCGTGAACGGGCGCCGAAGCTGGAAGTGCCGCCCTTCCTGCGGCCCGCGCCGTCCGCCCGTCCCGCGGCGGTGCTGGTGCTCTTCGGCGAGGGCCCCGAGGGCCCGGATGTGCTGCTGATCCAGCGCGCCGCGACTTTGAACAAGCACGCCGGGCAGCCCGCCTTCCCCGGCGGCTCGATCGACCCGGAGGACGACGGTCCGGTGGCCGCGGCTCTGCGGGAGGCACAGGAGGAGACCGGGGTGGAGCCCGAGGGCGTGACCGTCCTGGACTCCCTTCCGGAGCTCTACCTGTCGCGGAGCAACTTCCGTGTCACTCCCGTCGCGGCGTGGTGGCATGATCCGTCCGAGGTGGCTCCCGGGCATCCGGGCGAGGTGGCGGCGGTGGCCAGGGTCCCGATCTGCGAGCTGGTGGACCCGGCCAACCGGATCTCGCTGCGCACTCCCGGAGGCTTCGTCAGCCCGGCCTTCAAGGTCCGTGACCTGCTGGTATGGGGGTTCACGGCCGGTCTGCTGACCAACCTCCTGGACGCGGGCGGGTGGTCGGTGCCCTGGGACACCGGGCGGATCGAGGATCTGCCGCCGGACGCCCTGAGTCTGGCCGCGAGGGGATGAATCACCCTGTACGGTGACACGCCGGGGTACCATCTCGTCCCCCCAGGGGACTGGAAAACCCGCGATCTCCCGGTACTTTGAAGCGGTGTTGGGCGACCACGTACTCGATCTGATCCTGCTCGTGCTGATCGCGCTCTTCGCGATCTCCGGGTACCGGCAGGGCTTCATCGTGGGCCTGCTGAGCTTCGTGGGCTTCGTCGGGGGCGGGATCCTCGGCGTCGTCATCGCCCCGCCGCTGGTGGAGTGGGTGGTGGAGGGCGCCGCGCAGCAGGCGTTGCTGGCGATCGTCATCGCCTTCCTCGCCGCCACGTTCGGGCAGTTGATCGCCTCGTCCGCGGGGGCCGTGCTGCGCAATCGCGTCACCGGGAACAACGCCCGGGTGGTGGACGCGGCGGGCGGGGCGGTGGTGAGCGTGCTGTCGTTGCTGCTGGTCGCCTGGTTCATCGGAGTCGTCCTCCTCGATCAGTCGCCGATCAGGGTTGTAGCAAAGCAGGTTCACAACTCGGCCGTTCTCAAGGCTGTGGATAACCTCATGCCGTACGCGGCGGACCGGTGGGCCGAGTCGTTCGACAAGTTCGTGGACGGCACCGAGTTCCCCAAGGTCTTCAACGGCCTGGGCGGGGAGCCCTTGGTCGACGTGGGTCCGCCGGACAAGTCGGTGGAGACCTCGCCCGCGCTGCGCAGCGCGCGCCGCAGCATCGCCAAGATCATCGGCACCGCGCCCGAGTGCGAGAAGCGCATCGAGGGCACGGGGTTCGTCTTCGCGGCCGAGCGGATCATGACCAACGCCCATGTCGTCGCCGGGACCCGAGGCTCGCTGTCCATCCAGGTGGCCTCGCGCGAATACCGGGGCCGCGTCGTGCTCTACAACGCCAAACGCGACATCGCGGTCATCTACGTCCCCGGTCTGCGGGCGCAGCCCCTGTCGTTCGACCGCGAGGCCAAGCGGGGCGACGCGGCGGTCGTGGCCGGCTTCCCCAAGAACCGCCCCTACACGGTGCGGGCCGCCAAGATCAGTGCCCGTCAGCGGGCCAACGGGCCGGACATCTACGGCAGCTCCCAGGTCACCCGCGAGATCTACGCCTTGCGCGGCAAGGTCGAGCAGGGCAACTCCGGTGGCCCGCTGCTGGCCGTGGACGGACGGGTGTTCGGGGTGATCTTCGCGGCACGGGAGCACGACTCCGGCACCGGATACGCGTTGACCGCGGACGAGGTGGCGCCGGACGCCCGGGCGGGCCAGAACGCCACCGAGCCCGCCTACACCCAGCGGTGCGCCGGATGACGGTCAGCGCAGTCTCAGCTCCCGGCGTTCTCTGACGCCTTCTACGATCTCCGGCACGTTCAGGCCGTGGGACGGCCCCGAGTAGGCGTCCAAGGCCGTGCACGCCCGTGTGAAGAGAGCCTGGGAGCCCTTCTCGTTACCGCGCCGCAGATGGGTGACCCCTACGGCGAGCTGTGCCAGTCCGCGCCAGAGCGGACGTTCCTCTTCGGGACACGCCTTCCAGTACGCCTCAAGTACCTCGTGCGCATGGAAGGGCCGGTCGGAATCCAGAAGCCGTTGCGCTTCGAGGAGCGTCTCCTCTGGACCGAGTTCCAACTCGTCAGGCGTGGTGGGAACGCCTTCGACGCCGTAAGGGAGGGGCCGTCCGTACGCGTCCCTAGGGCGCGCGTTACGCGGACGTCCGGAAGGGTCTCGATCGCGTTCGGGCACGGATCACTCGCTCAACCACGACAGAAGCATGTCGTTGAAGACCTGAGGGCGTTCCTCATGCGGGAAGTGACCGGCCGCTTCGATCAACTTCCAGGTGTAGGGGGCCTCCACGTAACGGCCCGAGCCTTGAGCGGCGTACGGCGGGATAGCGGGGTCGAGTATGCCGTGGAGGTGCAGTGTGGGAGCCAGTACGGGGGCCGCCATACGGTGCCCGTAGCGGATGCCGTCAGGGCGGGGCGTGGAACGCACCAACCACCGGTGGTATTCGAGGGCGCAGTGCGCCACTCCGGGGATCTGGACAGCGTCTCGCACGTTCCGTTCGGTGATCGCGTCCGGCCAGCCGGGGGCCGACCAGCGGTGAAGGAGCTGCGCCGCGCGCTCCCCATCGTTCTTGACGAGGTCGCGTTCGGGCCAGACAGGAAGCTGGTAGAGGGCTGTATGCGCCATCCAGTTCGTCCAAGGCGCCTGCCGTAGCCGTAGTGGATGCGGCGCGGAGACGGCGACGAGCCTCTGGACGACTTTCGGATGGTAGACGGCGGTCGTCCAGGCGACGAGGCCACCCCAGTCGTGTCCGACGATGACCGCGTTCGCCTCGCCGAGCGCCCGGATCAGCCCGGCCGCGTCACCCGCGAGGGTGACAAGGTCATAACCCCGCGGAGGTTTGTCGCTTCCCCCATAGCCGCGCAGGTCGGCGGCCACCGCCCGGTAGCCGGCCCGCGCGAGGGCGGCCAGCTGGTGGTGCCAGCTCCACCAGGTCTCGGGGAAGCCGTGCAGCAGCAGCACCAGCGGGCCCTCGCCCGCCTCGGCGACATGGAAGCGCGTGCCCCGGGCGCTGATGTCCCGGTGCGTCCAGAGTTCGGGAGGATCAGTGCTCACGGGAACGCTTGAGCATCTTCACACCGTCCTGAAGGGTCTGCCGGGTGCGCTTCGCTCCGTCGATCTTGCGGATCCGCAGCCAGCCGATGAGGATCAAGACGGCAGCCAGCAGCAGGTACAGGCCGGAGACAACGGCGAAAGCCGCCCAGCGCCACATGCCGATGCCGACCAGCATGTAGGCGAACGAGATCGACATCAGGATGACGATCACACTGGCGATCAGGCCGGCGATCGCGAACAGGACAGCCCCGATCGCCGCCTTCTTGGCGTCCGCCTTCAGCTCGATCTTGGCGAGCTCCACCTCGGCGCGGACCAGCTTCTGGACGTTGCCTGTGGCCGCCGCGACGAGCTCGCCGAGGCTCTGGTCCTCGACGTTCGGTCGGGTCATGAGAACTCCCTCTTCGGTACCGGTGCTCAGGGCGAGCGACGCCGTCTCCCGAAGCTGGGCGCTACGGCGGCCGTCGACACTGAAACCGTCATGGTCACTCTCTCGGAATGTTCCGTTCTCGGGTAGGCCAACACGGGCCGTTCCCAGAACCTATCGACATCCCTTTCAGAACGTGTACCGAGGGCGATCCGTCGTCCGGCGCGGAGAGCACGGGCCGCCATGACGCGTCACGGCGGCCCGTACGTCACCGATCAGATACCGAGGGCCTGCTTGATGTGTTCCATGACCGTCGCGTCGGCGAGGGTCGTGGCGTCGCCGATCGGCCGTCCTTCCGCGATGTCCTGCAGGATCCGGCGGACGATCTTCCCGGAGCGGGTCTTGGGCAGCTCCGGCACGACGAGGATCTGACGGGGCTTGGCGATCGGGCCGAGGTGCTTGGCGACGTGGACGCGCAGCTCCTCGACGTCGACCTCGCCACCGTCACGCGGGATGACGAACGCCGCGATCGCCTGCCCCGTGACCGGGTCGGACGCGCCGACGACGGCCGCCTCGGCGACCTTCGGGTGGCTGACGAGCGCCGACTCCACCTCGGTGGTGGAGATGTTGTGGCCGGAGACGAGCATGACGTCGTCTACGCGCCCCAGCAGCCACAGGTCGCCGTCGTCGTCCTTCTTCGCGCCGTCTCCGGCGAAGTACAGGCCAGGCCAGCGCGACCAGTACGTCTGCACGTAGCGTTCGTCGTCGCCCCAGATCGTGCGGAGCATCGACGGCCACGGCTCCTTCAGGACGAGGAACCCGCCCGAGCCGTCGGGGACGCTCTTGGCCTCGTCGTCCACCACGTCCGCGGAGATACCGGGCAGGGGCCGCATGGCAGCGCCCGGCTTGGCGTGCGTGATGCCGGGCAGCGGACTGATCATGATGGCGCCGGTCTCGGTCTGCCACCAGGTGTCGACGACCGGGGCGCGGCCGCCGCCGATGCGCTCGCGGTACCAGACGTACGCCTCGGGGTTGATCGGCTCGCCGACGGAACCCAGGACGCGCAGGCTGGAGAGGTCGAACTCGGCGGGGATGTCGTCGCCCCACTTCATGAACGTACGGATCGCGGTGGGCGCGGTGTAGAGGATCGTGACCCCGTACTTCTGCACGATCTCCCACCAGCGGCCGCGGTGCGGAGTGTCAGGCGTGCCCTCGTACATGACGGACGTGGCGCCGTTGGAGAGCGGCCCATACACGATGTAGGAGTGGCCCGTCACCCAACCGACGTCCGCGGTGCACCAGTAGACGTCCGTCTCCGGCTTGAGGTCGAAGACCGCGTGGTGCGTGAAGGACGCCTGCGTGAGGTAGCCGCCGGTGGTGTGCAGGATGCCCTTCGGCTTCCCTGTCGTCCCGGACGTGTAGAGGATGAACAGCGGGTGCTCGGCGTCGTGCGGCTGCGCCTCGTGCTCCTCGGACTGGCGGTCCACGAGGTCGTGCCACCAGACGTCGCGGTCGGTCCAGTCGATGTCCTGGCCGGTGCGGCGGACCACCAGGACGTGCTCGACGCTCTCCGTCACGGCCTGGTCGACGGTCGGCTTCAGGGCGCTGGGGGCGCCGCGCCGGTAGCCGCCGTCGGCGGTGATGACGAGTTTGGCGTCCGCGTCCTCGATCCGGGCGCGCAGGGCGTCGACGGAGAAGCCGCCGAAGACGACCGAGTGCGTGGCGCCGATCCTGGCGCACGCCAGCATCGCGATCGCCGTCTCGGGGATCATCGGCATGTAGATGGCGACCCTGTCGCCCTTGACGACGCCGAGCTCACCGAGCGCGTTGGCGGCTTTGGAGACCTCCTTCTGGAGGTCGGCGTACGTGATGGTGCGGGTGTCTCCCGGCTCGCCCTCCCAGTGGAAGGCGACCTTGTCGCCGCGGCCGGCCTCCACGTGACGGTCGACGCAGTTGTAGGCGATGTTGAGCTCGCCGCCCACGAACCACTTGGCGAAGGGCGGGTTGCTCCAGTCGAGGATCTTGGTCCACGGCTTGGCCCAGGTCAGGCGCTCGGCCTGCTCGGCCCAGAAGCCGAGACGGTCCTCGGCGGCCCTGGCGTACGCCTCCTCGGTGACGTTCGCGTTGGCGGCGAGCTCGGCCGGGGGAGCGAAGCGGCGGTTCTCCTGTAGCAAGTTCGACAATGCGTCCTGGCTCACGGTTGCTCCTAACTGGCTTCCTACTCGCGCCCTGGGTGGGATAACTCACTTAACCGGTGCAGAGGCGTGCTCATCAAGTGGGGGGCTTACTTTTAGGTTTCCTTGCGAAGGGTGGGTGGCGCAGGTCACATCCGCACCCTGTGTACCCTCGTGGCCGTGGACGACGCCCTTCTTCAAGTCTCCTTGCTGCCCGGTGTGGAGGACGCCTGCGACGCGGCGCGTAAGGCCGTGGACAGGCTTCGCGGACACCGCGTGCTGCGGCGCAAGAGCGCCGAGGTCTCCACCGAGTCGCTGCTGCGCGGCGCAAGGGCCTCGGCGGCACTCGAAGGGGCGGAAGCACACCTCGAAGAAGTACGTGCCGGGCACGCTGATCACCCCCTCGTCCAAGGGGCTCTGCGCATCTCCAGCGAGATGGGGACGCTCGCGACGACGTGGCGTGCGGCGCCCCGCCAGGTGCTCGTACGGCTGCACGTACTGGGGGCGCGCGACCTCGTCCCGGAGGAGCAGCTTGGACGGCCCCGTGACACCGGTACGCCTTCTCCGGTGGAGGTCGCTGCCCGTCTTGACGCGTTGAGTTCACTGCTGACGACGCCGTCCAAGGCACCTGCGCTCGTGGCGGCGGCCATCGTCCACGGCGAGCTGCTGGCACTGCGGCCGTTCGGATCCGCCGACGGGTTGGTGGCGCGTGCCGCCGAACGGCTGACGTTGATCGACCGAGGGCTTGACCCCAAGTCCCTGGTGGCGCCCGAGACCGGGCATTACGAACTCGCCTCCGAATATCGTGAGGCGTTCGAGGGGTACCTGACAGGGACCGCTGAGGGTGTCGCGGGGTGGATCCGGCACTGTTCGGAAGCCGTCATCGCCGGGGCGCGTGACTCCCAGGCCCTCTGCGAGGCCATTCAGCGCGGCTGAACGCCTCTTCTCTCACACATAGGCGGCGTTCTCCCGTGAGAGAACGCCGCCGCTGTTACGCCATCCTCGGTTATCAAGCGTGCAAATGTGAAGTCGTCGGAATGGGACAAGCCCATCCTGACGCGCCTTCTCGCGGCTGGTCGCGCGTGGGTGCCGAGGTTGGCGCACCCGGACCTTCGTCCGTAGTTCTGGTGTACGCCTTTTCTGTGCTTCTGGCAAGTCTTGCTGCGAGGTGGTCTTCGGCAAGCCGATATGCGCTTTTGTCCTTGAGGGACGGGGTTTTGGGGGTCGTTTTTGATGTGCGTTTCGTGGGTGCCTGAGGAAGACCTACGGGCTTTTTGTCCGTTTGTTGGGAGTCTTTTAGGCGGCGGAGAGTTATCCACAGCCCGTTAAGCGATCTTGGATCGGGCGGGCGAGGGTGGAGCCGTGAACGTCCTGGTGCTCTCCGGCGATCCGGAACTCGTCGACGACGTACGGCGGCTCGCGGCAGCCGTCTCCGCGGAGGTGGCCGTCGCCTCCCACGCGGGTGAGGCCCGCGCCTGGTGGAACCGCGTGGCCCTGGTCCTGCTCGGCCAGGACCTGCTGGACGGCGCCCACCCGCGCAGGGCCGGTCTGGTCGTCCTCTCCCGTGGCTCCTCCGTCGCGGTGTACCGCAGAGCCCTCGAACTGGGCGCCGAACGAGTCGCCGTCCTGCCCGAGGACGAGACCTGGCTCACCGACAGACTGCTGCACGCCGGCAGCCCCCCGTCCTCCGGCCGCCTGGTCGCCGTCACCGGCGCCCGCGGCGGCGCCGGAGCCTCCGTCCTCGCCGCCACCCTCGCCCTGGTCGCGGCCCGCCGCGGCCTGCGAGTCCTCCTCCTGGACCTCGACCCCCTGTCCGCCGGCCTCGACGTGATCCTCGGCCTGGAACGGACCGAAGGCACCCGATGGCACGACCTGGCCCGCCTCCGCGGGCGCCTGGCACCCGACGCCCTCCACGAGGCGTTGCCGGAGTCCCGCGGCGTCGCCGTCCTGTCCCACACGCACGACCGCCCCTCCCGCGTCACCGCCGAAGCCCTCAC
>JAFACJ010000785.1 GCA_023425615.1 Actinomycetes bacterium | reverse complement strand
CAACAGCCTGGCGCGGCTGGAGCTGCGGGTGATGTTCGAGCAGCTCCTCAAGCGGCTCCCCGACCTCGAGCCGGTGGGTGACGAGGAGCCCGCCTACCGTCCCGCCAACTTCGTGTCCGGGTATGAGACCTTCCCCGTCCGCTTCACCCCCTCCCCCAAGGCGGCGGCATGACGGCGCCCGACCTGTGGGAGCTGGGCTGCTACGGCCTGGCCGGTCACTCCGACAGCCCGCGCGACCTGGTGGAGGAGGCGCGCGCCGCCGAACGGCTCGGCATCGGCGCGCTCTTCCTGTCCGAACGCTTCAACGTCAAGGAGGCGGCGACGCTCTCGGGCGCCGTCGGCGCGGTCACCGAACGGCTCGGCGTCGCCACCGCCGCCACCAACCACAACACCCGGCATCCGCTGCTGACGGCGACGTTCGCCACGACGATGCACCGGCTGACCGGCGGACGCTTCGCCCTCGGCCTCGGCCGCGGCTTCGACATGCTCTTCGACGTCATGGGGCTGCCGCGCGTCACCCAGGCGCAGCTCGAAGACGTCATCGGGATCCTGCGCACCCTGTGGCGGGGCGAGCCCGTCATGGGCCACGACGGGCCGGCCGGGAGGTTCCCGTACCTGATGCAGGACTCCTCGTTCGACGAGGACATCCCGATCATGATGGTGGCGATGGGCGAACGCACGCTGGAGTTCGCCGGATCGGTCGCGGACGGCGTCGTCCTGCACACGTTCTTCACCGACGAGGCGCTCGCCCGCGCGGTCGAGGCGGTGCGGCGCGGCGCGGAGAAGGCGGGCCGCGACCCGGCCTCGGTGCGGATGTGGTCGGTGCTGGCCGTCGTCGGCGACCACATCCCGGAGGAGCTGCGGCTGAAGAAGCTCACCGGACGCCTCGCCACCTACCTCCAGGGGTACGGCGACCTCCTCGTCCGCCTGAACCGCTGGGACCCCACCGTCCTCACCCGGTTCCGCGCCGACGACCTCGTCTCGGGGTTCCCCGGCGCCTTCGACGCGATCGCCACGACCGAGCAGCTGGAGCGGGTGACCGAGCTGCTCCCCGCCGAGTGGCTGGCGGCGTCGGCGACGGGTTCGCCCGAGCGGTGCGCCGCGCGGGTGCTCGACCAGTTCGAGGCCGGTGCCGACGGGGTGATCCTGCACGGCGCCACCCCCGCCGAGCTGGAACCCGTCCTCACCGCCTACCGGACGGTACGCCCGGTCGGCTTCGGTGTCCGCACCGACCTCAACCCCGCGAGGAGCATCCGATGACCGCCGTGGTGGACCGCCCGGAGGACCTGACCGCGTCCTGGCTGAGCGACGTGCTGGGCGCCGAGGTCTCCCGGGTGGCGTGGCGGCGGGTCGGCTCCGGCCAGATCGGCACCTGCTACCGGCTGGAGCTGGACGGGGCGCCCGGGGTGCCGCGCAGCCTGATCGCCAAGCTGCCCGCCGAGGACCCCGGGCTGCGTGCCTTCCTCAGCCCCGCCTACCGTGCCGAGGTGTACTTCTACCGGGATCTCGCGCACACCGTGGCGGTACGCGTGCCCGTCTGCCACCACAAGGCGATCTCCGCCGACGGCACCGTCTTCACCCTGCTCCTGGAGGACGCCGCGCCCGCCGTGCAGGGCGACCAGCTCACCGGCTGCTCCCCCGGGCAGGCCGCCGCCGCCGTCGTCAACCTCGCCGGGCTGCACGGGCCCCGCTGGTGCGACACGACGCTCCTCGACCTGCCCTGGCTGAACGCCGTCGGCGAGGAGGACGCCAAGGGCCTCGGCGAGGTCTTCGCGCCCGCCGTCGAGACGTTCGTCGAGCGCTTCGCCGGCCGGATCTCCGACGAGGACGCCGGCACCCTCCGCGCGACCGCCGACCGCGTCGCCGCCTGGGTGCTGGGCCGCGCCGAGCGCTTCGGCCCCGTCCACGGCGACTACCGGCCCGACAACCTCCTCTTCCACCCCGACGGCGGCGCCGAGGTGGTCGCCGTGGACTGGCAGACGGTCAGCCTCGGCCACCCCGTCCGCGACCTCGCCTTCTTCCTGGGCACCGGCCTGCGCTCGGCGGATCGCGCGGCCTGCGAACGCGACCTGGTGGCCCGCTACCACTCGGCCCTGACCGGGTACGGCGTAGAGGGCTACGACCTGGAGGAGTGCTTCGACGACTACCGGTTCGCCGCCGTCCAGGGACCGCTGATCACCGTTCTCGGCTGTGTCTACGGCTCACGGACCGACCGGGGCGACCGGATGTTCCTGGCCATGGCCCGCCGCTCCTGCGCCATGATCCGTGACCTGGACACCTTGCACCTCATCTAAAGGAGACGAACCTTGTCCCGCTACCAGACCTTGAAGTACGAGGAGTTCGGCCCGGTCGCCCGGGTCACCCTGCACCGTCCGGAGGTGCACAACGCCTTCGACATGCAGATGATCAAGGAGGTGCACGCCTGCTGGCGGGAGCTGCGCGGCAACGACGACATCCGGGTGATCGTGCTGACCGGCTCCGGGGACAAGGCGTTCTGCACCGGCCTCGACCGCACCGCCGCCGCCGTGGGCGAGGACGACCGCGTCCCCGAGCTGGGCCGGCAGGGCGCCACCCCCATGCACCAGAACGAGCCGGGTGACTGGCTGATGCCCAAGACCGCAGCCGACCTGTGGAAACCCATCATCGGCGCGGTGAACGGCATGGCCTGCGGCGGCGCCTTCTATATGCTCGGCGAGGTCGAATTCTTGATCGCCGCCGAGCACGCCACCTTCTTCGACCCCCACACCACCTACGGCATGGCCACCGTCTACGAGTCCATGATGATGGCCCAGCGCATGCCGCTCGGCGAGGTCATGCGCATGTCCCTGATGGGCTCCTACGAGCGCATGAGCGCGCGGCGGGCGCATGAGATCGGCCTGGTCCAGGAGGTGGTGCCCGCCGAGGACCTCCAGGAGAAGGCGCTGGAGATCGCCCAGACCATCGCCTCGCAGCCGACGCTGGCCCTCCAGGGCACCGTCAGATCCATCTGGTACACCCGCGAACTGGCCTACCGGCAGGCCCTGGCCGTCGCCGACACCCTGGTCCAGGCCTCCCTCAGCGAGCAGACCCTCTCCGAGGGCCAGAACGTCTTCAAGTCGGGAAGGCGCTTCGACTGGAACCTGCGCTGACCGTGTGCGAAGAAGCATGACAGGCGATTTCCAATGGCCTGTCATGCTTTCTCCCACCCGGCGGTGGTCAGGACGCCGGTTCGCAGATGACGACGGGGATCTCGCGGGGCGCGCGGGCCTGGTAGGAGTCGAAGTCTGCGTACATGGCCACCAGGCGGGGCCAGAGCGCGGCGCGCTCCTCCGGGGAGGCGGTGCGGGCGCGCATCCTGCGCTCGTGCCTGCCGACCTGGACGAGGACTTCGGGGTTCGCCTTGATGTTGAGGTACCACAGGGGGTTCTTGGGCAGCCCGCCCTGGGAGGCGACGATGATGACGCGGTCGCCGTCGGCGAGGAAGAGCAGGGGAAGGGTGCGGGGCTTGCCGGTCTTGCGGCCCCTGGTGGTGACGAGGCAGACGGGGACGCCGCGGGGGAAGGCGCTGCCGATGCGCCACTTGCCGCCGACGCGGCCGCCGGTCCTGCGGTAGACGAAGACGTTGACCTGGGACATCACCCGCAGGATCTTGGGGACCAGGGGCGAGTCGAAGCCACGCGGGGTGGCGGCCGGTGTGGTCATGGGGTCATCCCTGCCATTCGAAGTCGGGCATGCGGGGCAGCGTTCCGTTGACGAGGGCCTCGGCCTGTTCGGGGAGGCCGGGGGCGTACTCGGGGTGGGTGAGGATGAGGAACCTTCCCGTTCTCACGGCGTCCACGACCTGGCCGGCCACCTTCTCCGGGGGGATGCCGCCCGCCACCGTCGCCTTGATCATCTCCAGCATGAAGGCCGCGTCGTCTCCGGTGCCGCCGGGCAGGGCCGCGGGTCGGACGCGTTCGGACTCGTGGATGCGGGTGGTGACGCCGCCGGGGCACAGGGCCGAGACGCCGATCCTCGCTCCCTCCAGGGCCAGCTCCTGCGCCAGCGTGAGGGTGGCGGCGAAGGCGGCCCATTTGGAGATGGTGTAGGGGGCGGACCCCGGGCCGACGAGCAGGCCGGCGACCGAGCAGGTGTTGACGATGTGGCCTTCGGCGTCCTGCTCCAGCATGCGGGGGACGAACGCACGCAGGCCGTGCAGGACGCCCCACAGGTTCACCCGCAGCGACCACTCGAAGTCCGCGGGGGGCCTGGTCCACACCTGACCGCCGGTGAAGACACCGGCGTTGTTGCACAGCAGGTGCACCGCGCCGAGATCGGTGAAAGCCCGGTCGGCGAAGGCCGCGACGTCTGCCTCCTCCCCCACGTCCACCACCCGGGAGGTGACCGCGGCGCCGCGGGCCTCGGCCAGGGCGCGGGTCTCGGCCAGCGGTTCCTCCTGGAGATCGGCCAGGGCGAGGGACATGCCCTCGTCGGCCAGCCGCAGGGCCAGCGCCCTGCCGATTCCGCTTCCGGCACCGGTGACCGCGGCCACCCGGCCCGCCAACTCGCGCATGACGCCTCCGCTCACTGTTCCCGGACCCCTGCCGGGGCGCCGGACAGCACGGTAATGTGAGCTAGCTAACCAATCAAGTATTAAGTATAAGAAACCACACGCGAGGACAAGGACGGCGAGGATGAGCTCACTCGAGGGAACGTCGGCACTGGTCACCGGCGGCGGCAGCGGCATCGGCCTCGGCAGCGCCGCACGGCTCCTTGCCGACGGCGCGACGGTCACGATCTGCGGGCGCGGTGAAGAGCGGCTGCGCAACGCCGTCGCGAAGCTCGGCGAAGGCGGTGGCTCCGTGGACTACATCGTCGCCGACATCACGAACGAGGAGCAGATCGCCGCCGCCGTCGCCCACGCGGCGGGGCGGGGCCCGCTGCGGTGCGTCGTCGCCAACGCGGGCGGCTCGACCTCGATCGGGCCGATCGCGCAGCTCGACGCCGACGCGTGGCGGGCGACGATGGACCTGAACACCACCGGCACCATGCTGACGATCAAGCACGGTTCGCAGGCGATCGCCGCGGCGGGCGGCGGCGCGATCGTCGTCATCTCCTCGATCGCCGCCTCCAACACCCACCGCTGGTTCGGCGCGTACGGCCCGTCCAAGGCCGCCGTCGACCATCTGGTCAAGCTCGCCGCCGACGAACTCGGCTGCTTCGGCGTCCGGGTGAACGGGATCCGGCCCGGCGTGGTGCGCACCGAGCTGGTCGCCGGCATCGCCGACACCGGGCCGATCCTGGCGGACTACCTCGCCTGCATGCCCCTGGCCCGGATCGGCGAGCCGGAGGACATCGCCGAGGCGGTGCGGTTCCTGGCGGGCCCCGAGTCCTCCTGGATCACCGGTCAGGTGCTCAACGTGGACGGCGGGCACCATCTGCGCCGCGGCCCCGACTACTCCTCGATGCTCGCTCCCGTGTTCGGTGATCGCAATCTCTTTGGTACGGGGCGGGGACTTGCTGATGAGGTGTGACGCAGGCTACGGTTTCCCACTACCAGCAATATTATTGACTTTATACATTATTTGAGTTTGTTCGTTCTCCTCCGCGTCTCCCCCACCCTCTCCCCGGGAGAAAGAGCCGAGCAATGACCACGTTCCATGTACCCGTAGAGCGCGTCCACCGAGGGCTGCTGTCCCTCGGCGAGATGTTCTCCATCGGGCTCGAGGGACTGCGCCGCACCTGGGACATCCGAGCCTGGTTCTGGGAGTTCGTGGAGCAGTGCGTCTTCCTGGCCCGGGTCACCACCCTTCCGGTGATCCTGGTGGCGCTCCCCCTCGGCGCCACCGTCGCCCTCCAGGTCGGCGACCTGGCCGGCCAGCTCGGCGCGCAGTCGGCGACCGGAGGCGCGGTC
>JAFACJ010000750.1 GCA_023425615.1 Actinomycetes bacterium | reverse complement strand
TTCGACCGCGGCGTGGACGGCATCCGCATCGACTCGGCGGCGGTCCTGGTGAAGGACCCCGACGCCGAGCCCGACGGCCTCGACCCCTACACCGACCGCGACGGCTGCCATGACGTCTACCGCGAGTGGCGCAGCCTCACCGACACCTACGAGGGCCGCATGCTCATCGGCGAGGTGTGGCTTCCCGACGCCGAGCGCCTGGCCCGCTACCTGCGCCCGGACGAACTGCACACGGTCTTCAACTTCCCGTTCCTGGGGGCGCCCTGGAACGCTCCGGCACTGCGCTCGGTGATCGACGACACCTTCGCCACGCTGGGCGACGCGCCCGCCACCTGGGTGCTGTCGAACCACGACGTGACCCGCCCGGTGACGCGCTACGGCCGCGCGGACACCTCCTTCGACCACGCCGACCGCAAGCACGGCATGCCCACCGACCCCGTTCTCGGCCTGCGCCGCGCCCGCGCCGCCGCCCTCCTCACCCTGGCGCTCCCCGGCAGCGTCTACATCTACCAGGGCGAGGAACTCGGCCTCCCGGAGGTGGAGGACCTCCCCGAGGAACTGCTCCAGGACCCCATCTGGATCCGTTCGGGCCGCACCGACCGGGGCCGGGACGGCTGCCGCGTCCCCCTCCCGTGGTCGGGCACCGAGCCGCCCTTCGGCTTCGGCGAGGGCGACCCGTGGCTTCCCCAGCCCCCCGAGTGGAAGAGCCTCACCGCCGAGGCCCAGCGAGCGGACCCCGGCTCGATGCTCACCCTGTACCGCACGGCGCTGCGCCTGCGCGCGGAACTCCTGGGTGACGGCACCCTCACCTGGCTGGACCTGGGCGAGGACGTCCTGGCCTTCACCCGCGAATCCGGCCTGACCTGCGTGGTGAACCTGGGTGCCGTCCCCCTCGCGGTGACGGGCGAGACCGTCCTGTCCAGCGGCCCCCTTTCCGACGGCGCACTGCCCCCGGACACCGCCGTCTGGCTCCGCTGACCCCGGCGCACGCGTGCCACCCGCCCTCACCCCGGCCGGTGGCACGCCGTGATCCGGGGGAGAGGTGGTCCCCGGTATCGCTCGGGCGGTAAGTGGTGATTTACTACCGCCAGGTGCGATCTAGGAGGAACCGCGGGATGACCACCCAGTTGGATCTGGCCACCCTCTTCGAGGCGATCGCCGAGGCGCTCCCGGAACGGGAGGCGCTGGTGTGGCGAGGGGAACGGCGGACGTTCGCCGAGACGGCGCGGCGGGTGCGGGGACTGGCCCGTGTGCTGCACGACCACGGCCTCGGGCGCCGCGGGGAGCCGGGCGACCCGTGGGAGTCGCACCACGACCATCTGGCGCTCTACCTGCATAACAGCCCCGCCTACCTGGAAGGGCTGGTGGGCGCGCACCGGGCGCGGGTGGCGCCGTTCAACGTCAACTACCGGTACGTCGGCGACGAACTGGAGTACCTGTTCGCCGACGCGCGGCCGAAGGCGATCCTCTACCACGCCGTGTACGCGCCGACCCTCGCGTCCGTGCTGCCGAACCTCGCGGTCCGGCCGCTGCTCCTCCAGGTCGCCGACGAGTCGGGCAACGCGCTGCTGCCCGGGGCGCTGGACTACGAGGAGGCGATCGCCGCGGCCTCGGACGCGCCGCCGGACGTCACCCCGGACGGCGACGACCTGCACATCCTCTACACCGGCGGGACGACCGGGATGCCCAAGGGCGTCCTGTGGCGCATCGCCGACCTCGTCGACGGGCCGCTGGGCCTGCGCCGCCGTGACGGTTCGCGGTACGCGTCCGTCGCCGAGGCGGTCGAGGCCGCGGTGAACCGGACGCCCGTCAAGACGATGGTGCTGCCGCCGATGATGCACGGCGCGGGCACCTGGACGTCGCTCGGCGGCTGGCTGACCGGCGGGACCGTCCTGCTGCCCGACGTCGTCTCCCGGCTGGACATGGAGAACGCCGTCGAGATCATGGAGCGCGAGGGGGCGACGCGGCTGCCGGTCGTCGGCGACGCCTTCGCCAGGCCGCTGGTCGCCGAACTGGAGCGCCGGCCCAGGAGCCTCGGGCTGCGCCAGGTCGTCAACTCCGGCGCCGCCATCAACCCCGCCACCAAGGCGCGCCTTGCCGAACTGCTGCCCGGCACCCGGATCATCGACATCGTCGGATCCTCCGAGAGCGGTTTCCAGATCACCCGCCAGGGCGGCGCCGACACCCCCTTCCTGGCCACGCCCGGCACCCGCGTGCTCAGCGAGGACCGCACCCGGCTGCTGGAGCCCGGCGCCGACGAACTGGGCTGGCTGGCCAAGGGCGGCTCCATCCCGCTCGGCTACCTCGGCGACCCCAAGAAGACGGCGGCGACGTTCGTGCGGATCGGCGACTTCCGCTGCGTCATCCCCGGCGACCGGGCGAGGCTGCGCGCCGACGGGTTCGTCGAGATGCACGGCCGCGACTCCATGACCATCAACACCGGCGGGGAGAAGGTCTTCGCCGAGGAGGTCGAGGCGGTCGTGCGCGCCGTCCCCGGCGTCGCCGAGGCGCTCGTGCTGGGCCGTCCCAGCGAGCGCTGGGGCAACGAGATCGTCGCCGTCGTCAGGGTCGCCGAGGGCTCGGGCCTGGACGACGCACGGCTGAAGGAGGCGTGCGCCTCCCACCTGGCCCGCTACAAGATCCCCAAGAGCTTCGTCGTCACCGACCGCGATCTGCGCCTGCCCAACGGCAAGGCCGACTACGCCACCGCGCGCTCTCTCATCCAGTAGCACACCTCCCCACCGCAGGAGCGAGCACATGTCCCACCCCAAGACCCTGGTCGAGGCGTTCCAGCAGACGGCCGCCGTCGAACCCGACGCGATCGCCCTGCGCACCCCCGGCGACGCCGCCACCTACACCTGGGCGCAGTACGCGGCCGAGGTCGAGCGGCTCGCCCGCGCCCTGCGCAGGCTGGGCGTCCGCCCCGGCGACCGGGTCGCCCTCATGCTCACCAACCGGCCCGAGTTCCACTTCGCCGACACCGCCGCGCTGCACCTCGGCGCGATCCCGTTCTCGATCTACAACACCAGCGCGCCCGAGCAGATCGCCTACATCATCGGCCACGCCGGGCCGAAGGTCGTGATCGCCGAGGCGCAGTTCCTCGCCAGGATCACCGAGGGCGGCGCCGCGTCCGTCGACCACCTCATCGACGTCACCGACCTCGGCTCCCTGGAGACCGACGACGACTTCGACTTCGCGGCGTCCTGGAAGGCGGTCGACCCCGAGCAGGTCGTCACCCTCATCTACACCTCCGGCACCACCGGGCCGCCCAAGGGCGTGGAGACCACCCACCGCGCGGTCCTCGCCAACATCGAGGCGTTCCAGCAGGGCTACACCGTCCGGCGCGGCGACAACACCACCTCCTACCTGCCGGCCGCGCACGCCGTGGACCGCATGGGCAACCACTGGATGCACATGACGCAGGGCACGACCGTGACCTGCGTCGCGGACATGAGCGCGATCCTCGGCGCCCTCACCGAGGTGCGGCCCGATGTGTGGGTGGCGGTGCCGCGCGTCTGGGAGAAGATCAAG
>JAFACJ010000716.1 GCA_023425615.1 Actinomycetes bacterium | reverse complement strand
GCATCGTCAACCTGGAGGCGATGGCCTGCGAGACCGCGGTGGTGGCCACCGCCACGGGCGGCATCCCGGAGGTGGTGGCCGACGGCGAGACCGGGCTGCTGGTGCCGATCGAGCAGGCCGGCGACGGGTCCGGCACGCCGCTGGACCCGGAGCGTTTCGTGGCCGACCTGGCCGCGCGCATGAACGAGCTGCTGGCCGATCCGGAGCGGATCGCGGCGTTCGGGGCGGCGGGGCGGCGGCGGGCGGTGGAGCACTTCTCGTGGGACGCGATCGCCCGCCAGACGCTCGAGGTCTACCGCTCGGTGGGCGGGTAAGGAAGGGCCCCTTCTTAACCGCAGCCCGGCCGGGTACGACCTCGGCTGACAACCGCGGCCGGACGTCAGTCGTCGGGTGCGATCAAGGTCAGTCCGGGAAAGTAACTGCGGTAGCGGCTGCTGTCCCGTGTCAGCAGACGGTAGCGGCAGACCGCCGCGTGCGCGCCGATGTAGAAGTCGGCGATCGGTGAACGCTTGGCACCCCCACGCGACCGGTACCGCGCGTACGCCTTGCCAGCCAGGAAACCGGCCGGGTAGGGCAGTTCCTCGCGAAGGAAGTCGGCGGCCGGCAGCGCGTCGTCTAGGTCCTCCACGCGCGCGAAGCGCACGGACACCTCCGCGTAGACGATCGGGTTGATCACCAGAAGGCCGGCATCACGAGAAGCGGCCAGGGCGTCGCCGGACCAGTCCGCCCACTTCGGGTCGTCGGTGAAGACGTCCAGCAGAACGTTCGTATCGACGAGGGTCGCGACCGTGTCGGCGGCTCGGCCCGCCACGGCCCGGACCCGCTCACTCGCCACGGAGCAGTTCCATCAGCTCATCCGTCGACATGCCCTCGACCTCTCGGGCAGCGTCGCGCCCACGCATGCGTCGGACCAGGCGTCGCCCACGGGTCTCCGCGTCATCGACACGCACGATGCGCAGCGTGCCGCCCTCCTCGATCACGTCCACCTCGTCGCCCTCGTGCAGATTGAGCCGAGCGCGCAGCTCAGCTGGGATGGTCACCTGTCCCTTGCTGTTCAACCTCATCGCGGGCCTCCCGTCACGTAATACAGATGATACGTGTCACAAGCCTGGGTAGGGTCGCCGGATGCCCGATGCGATCTTCGCCCATCCGCGTCTCGCGCCGGTCTACGACGCCTTCGACTCCGACCGGGACGACCTGGCCGCCTACCTCGCGCTCGCCCGAGAACTGGGCGCGCGCACGGTGCTCGACGTGGGCTGCGGGACGGGGTCGCTGGCGGTCCTGCTGGCCCGGCACGGGCACGCGGTCGTCGGCGTCGACCCGGCCGAGGCGTCCCTCGACGTCGCGCGGGCCAAGGACGGGGCCGGCGCGGTCCACTGGATCCACGGCGACGCGACGGCGCTGCCTGCGCTCGACGCCGACCTGGCCACGATGACCGGGAACGTGGCGCAGGTCTTCCTGACCGACGCCGGCTGGGGGCGAGCGCTCCGGAGCATCCACGCCGCGCTCCGGCCGGAGGGGCATCTCGTCTTCGAGACCCGGCGTCCCGGCCATCGCGCCTGGGAGGAGTGGGCGACGGATACCGGCCCGGTCATCCGGTCCGTCCCGGGCGTCGGACGGGTGGAACGGCGCTTCCGGGTCACCGCGATCGACCTGCCGTTCGTCTCCTTCCGCTTCACCTACCGGTTCCTGGCCGACGGGGCAGTGGTCACGTCGGACTCGACGCTGCGGTTCCGCGACCGCGACGAGGTCGAGTCGAGCCTGACCGCCGCCGGATACCGGGTGCTCGACGTGCGGGAGGCGCCTGATCGCCCCGATCGAGAGTTCGTGTTCGTCGCGCAGCGGCCGAGCTAGACGCGGAGCGCGTCGCCGGCCGGTCGCCGATTATTGACGCTTCCTGCCAAAAATGCTTCGCTGGCCGCATGGCCTCGGAAAACCCGCCCGTGCAGCGCCGACGTGGCCGGCCCACGGTGCTCGATCCCGAAGCGGTGGGCACCGCGGCCCTGCGGCTCTGGGCGGAGCAGGGCTACGGCGCCACCGGCTGGGACGACATCTCCGCGGCCACCGGGATCAGCGCCCGCACCCTGATGCGGCACTTCCCGTCCAAGGCCGCCCTCGCCTGGGTGGGGGTGCCCGCCGCCACCCGGCGGCTGACCGAGGCGTTCCGCACGCTGCCCCTCGACATCCCGCTGTCGGACGCGCTGCGCGCCGCAGTGGTCGCCTCCGTCTCCGACGACGCGCTCGTGCTCAGCGCGGGCGGGTACTGGATGCGGGTCGTCGCCGAGGAACCCGAACTGGCGGAGGCATCCGCCCGCGCCTACGCGCCCTGGACCGGGGCCCTCGCGCGGGAGATCGCACGGCGCCGGCCGGGAGCGCCGAGGGCGATCTACCAGGCCGTCGCCGCCGCGTACCGCGAGGCGGCCCAGGCCGCGCTGTACGACTGGGCCCGCGGCGGCCCCGACGGCTCGCCCGCCCACGCCGTCGACGCCCTGCTGCGTCGGCTGGACATCCGCATCACCACACCCGAGGAAGCCCCGTGACCGCCACGCGCCCGATTTCCGACCCGCTCGCCCCCGCCACCCTCGGTCCGGTTCGCCTGCGCAACCGGGTCATCAAGTCCGCCACCTTCGAGGGGGCGACCCCGGACGCCCTGGTCACCGACCGCCTGATCGAGTACCACACCGCTGTGGGCCGCGGCGGCGTCGGCATGACGACGGTCGCCTACCTCGCCGTCGCGCCCGAGGGGCGCACCGAACGGGGCCAGGTCTACTGGCGTCCCGATGCGCTGCCCGGGCTGCGGCGGCTGACCGAGGCGGTGCACGCCACCGGCGCCAAGGCCAGCGCCCAGATCGGGCACGCCGGGCCGGTGGCGAACTCCCGCTCGAACGGGCTGCCCTCGCTCGCCTCGTCGGCGCGGTTCAACCCCCTGGCGATGGGCTTCGACCGCACCGCGACGCACGACGACATCCGCCGCATCGTGGCCGCACACGGCAGCGCCGCCGCGGCGGCCCGCGAGGTGGGCTTCGACGCCGTCGAGGTGCACCTGGGCCACACCTACCTCGCCGGATCGTTCCTGTCGCCGAAGCTCAACCGACGCCGGGACGAGTTCGGCGGTGCGCTGGCCAACCGCGCCGAGTTCCCGCGCCGGATCCTGGCCGCCGTCAAGGAGGCCGTCGGCGACGACGTGGCCGTCATCGCCAAGATGAACATGAGCGACGGCGTACACGGCGGTTTCGACCTCGACGAGTCGATCCCGTTCGCCCGGATGCTGCAGACCGACGGGCACCTGGACGCCCTGGAGCTCACCGGCGGGTCCTCGCTGCTCAACCCGATGTTCCTGTTCCGGGGCGACATCCCGCTCGCGGCGATGGCCGCGCCCCAGCCGCCGCTGCTGCGGCTCGGCATGAAGATGTTCGGCCGGTTCCTGTTCCACGACTACCCCTACCAGCCGCTCTACTTCCGCGACCTCGCGCTCCGGTTCCGCCGCGAGCTGTCCATGCCGCTGATCCTGCTCGGCGGCGTCACCGACCTCGACGGGATGCGCACGGCCATGAGCGACGGTTTCGAGTACGTCGCGATGGCCCGCGCCCTGCTCCGGGAGCCGGATCTGATCAACAAGATCAGTCGCGACGCCGCCACCCGGTCGCGCTGCACCCACTGCAACCTCTGCGCCGCCAGCATCTTCACCGGCACCCACTGCCCCCTGGACGCCGAGGGGACGGCGGCGCTCGTCGCCGCCGGTACCCGGCCCGTCGTCGCCCCGTAGCAAGGAGTCCCCCGATGTCCGTACCCCGGCAGCCCCGGCCGACCTCGGTCGACCTCGTCGTGATCGGCTCCGGCACCGGCCTCGCCGCCGCGCTCAGCGCCCACGAGGCCGGCCTCTCCGTCGTGGTCGTGGAGAAGTCGCGCTGGGTCGGCGGCTCCACGGCGCGCTCCGGCGGCGCCTTCTGGATCCCCGCCAATCCGGTGCTGGCCGCCGAGGGCTCCGGGGACACGCCCGAGCGCGGCGCGGCGTACCTGGAGGCCGTCGTGGACGGCTCCGCGCCCGAACAGCGCTGGCGCAGCTTCCTCGAGCACGGCACCGCCACGATCGAGATGCTCACGCGGACCACCCCGATGCGGTTCCTCTGGGCCCGCGGCTACTCCGACTACCACCCGGAGCTGCCCGGTGGCACCGCCGAGGGCCGTAGCTGCGAGTGCCGCCCGCTCGACCTGAAGATCCTCGGCCCCGACCGCGCGCGGCTGCGTCCCGCCGTCCTCTCCGCGCCGGTGCCCATGCCGGTCACCGGTGCGGACTACAAGTGGCTCAACCTGATGGCGAAGACCCCGGTTCGCGCGCTGCCCCGCATCGTGACCCGCCTCGCCCAGGGCCTCGGCGGCCTCGCGCTCGGGCGCGAGTACGCCGCCGGCGGCCAGGCCATTGCCGCCGGCCTGTTCGCCGGCGTCCGCCGCGCCGGCATCCCGGTCTGGACCGGGACGGCGCTGGAGCGGCTCCTGGTCGAGGGGGACCGGGTCGTCGGCGCCGAGCTGCGCCACGGGGAGACGACGTTCGCCGTACGGGCCGAGCGGGGTGTCGTGCTCGCCACCGGCGGCTTCGACCACGACCTGCCGCTGCGGCACACCCACCACCACCGCGACCTGGGCGACTGGAGCCTCGGCGCGGACAGCAACACCGGCGACGGGATCCGCGCCGCGCAGGAGGCGGGCGCCGGCACGGACCTGATGGAGCAGGCGTGGTGGTTCCCCGCCGTCGCGCCGGTCGGCGACGCCGCGCCGTCGGTGCTC
>JAFACJ010000713.1 GCA_023425615.1 Actinomycetes bacterium | reverse complement strand
TGACCGCACCTCCCCATGTCCACCGGCGATGAAGCCGGAACCCCCCCGAAGGAAAGCAGGAAGACAGAACCATGAACGCTCCACGGGTACCCCGGTGGCGGTGGTCGCGACGAAGCCTCGCCGCCGCCCTGCTCGTCCCCCTCGCCCTGGCCGGATGCGGGCTGGGCGGAGGCGAGTCCGACGGCGCCAAGGGAACCGCTGACAAGGACGCGACGCTGCGCATCGCGATGAGCGCCGACGCCCAGTCCCTCGACCCGCCGAACTTCTCGCTCAACGGGGACTTCGCCCGGCTCGACCTGATCTACGACAGCCTCATCAGGATCGGCGACGGCAACAAACTGGAGCCGGGACTCGCCACCTCCTGGAAGCAGGACTCCGACACCGAGTGGACCTTCGAGCTCCGCAAGGGCGTGAAGTTCAGCGACGGCACCGAGCTGGACGCCTCGGTCGTGAAGACCAGCCTGGAGCGCGCCTCCAAGGCCAGCCAGGGCAAGGGCTACCTGGGTGTTCTGAAAGAGGTGGAGGCGGTCGACGCCGACACCGTCAAGCTGCATCTGACCAAGCCGTTCTCCGGCCTGCTCAACAACCTCTCCCTCCCGGTCTCGGCCATCGTCAGCGCCCAGGCGATCAAGGACAAGGGCGACAAGCTCGCCACCGAGCCGGTCGGCTCCGGCGCCTTCACGCTGAAGAGCTGGAACCCCGACGAGAAGATGGTGCTGGAGCGCAACGACGCCTACTGGGGTCCCAAGCCCCCGGTGAAGACCGTCGAGATCTCCACCATCCCCGAGGCCAGCACCCGGTTCGCGGCGCTGCAGTCCGGCGAGGTCGACGTCATCGAGAACCCGCCGCCGTCCGAGCTGCAGGTCATCCGTGACTCCGGCACCATGCACGAGCTCATCGAGAGCCGCAACCAGCCGGTGTTCCTCGGCTTCGAGCTGAAGCAGGTGCCCGACGTCAGGGTGCGCCGGGCGATCGCGATGGCCATCGACAAGAAGGCCATCGTCGGGGACGTCCTGGAGGGCCTGCCCGCGGTCGCCGACAAGGGCCTGATCCCGCCCGCGCTGATCGAGCCCGCCGCCGACCCGGTCAACGTCGACCACGACCTGGAGGGCGCCAAGAAGCTGATGTCGGAGGCCGGCGCCTCCAACGTCACGCTCGACCTGGTGATGCCGGGCAACTCCTACCTCAAGGACAAGGAGGTCGGCGAGGTCATCAAGGAGCAGCTGAAGCAGATCGGCGTCACCGCCGAGCTCAAGGTCCAGGAGTCCGGCACCTGGTTCACCTCGCTGCTGGAGCACAAGACCCAGATGTACTGGCTCGGCTGGAGCATCTCCGCGGGTGACCCCGCCGACACGCTGACCCGTGTCTTCCGGTCCGGCGCCGTGAACAACATGTCCGGCTACTCCGGCTCGGACAAGGAGATCGACAAGCTCATGCTGCTGCCGGTCAAGAGCGCCGAGCGCGAGCAGCTCATGAACGACATCCAGCGCAAGCTCGTCGAGGAGGAGGTCGTGGTCGTCCCGATCTACTACGGGTCGAACTTCTACGCCACGGGAGCAAACGTCAGCGGGTTCCACACCTACCGGTCGACGCTCTGGAACCTGTCGGAAGTCGCCGTCACCCGGTGACGGCGCCCGAGTAGCGCCCCCCGGGGCCGGCTTGAGGAGTTGAGGACATGGTGTCCTATATCGGCAGGCGGCTGCTTCAGCTGGTGCCGCTGCTGCTGGTCATTTCGTTTATCGTCTTCGTGGTCCTCGAGCTGACCCCGGGGGATCCGGCGGCCGTCATCCTCGGCCAGGGCGCCTCACCCGAGGCGATCGCCGCCCTCCGTGACAAACTCGGCCTGGACGATCCCCTGCCCCTGCAGTGGCTGTCGTTCGTCGGCGACGCGGTGACGGGCCATCTGGGCGAGTCCTACCGCAGCGGGCGCTCGGTGACCGAGGAACTCGCCCGCACCGCGGGGGTCAGCGCCACACTGGCGGTCACCGCCATGTCGCTGGCCGTGCTCATCGGCGTGGGCGTCGGGATCCTCTCGGCGGTCAAGCCGTACTCGGTCACGGACACGGTCACCCGGGTCGTGGTGATGGCGCTGGTCTCCCTGCCGGTGTTCTGGCTGGCGATGCTGCTCATCATCGGCCTCTCGGTGAAATGGCCGGTCTTCCCCTCCTTCGGCTGGGGCACCTACGCCCATCTGGTACTGCCGGCGGTGGCGCTCAGCACCTATCCGCTGGCGGTCATCGCCAGGCTCACCAGATCCAGCATGCTGGAGGTGCTGAGCAGCGACTACATCCGCACGGCGCGGGCCGCGGGGCTCCCCGAGCGCACCGTGGTGCTGCGGTACGGGCTGAAGAACGCACTGGGGCCGGTGATGACCGTCATCGGCCTGCAGATCGGCGGCCTGATCGGCGGCGCGGTCCTCACCGAGTCGGTGTTCGGCATCCCCGGCCTCGGCCGGCTGATGGTCACCGCGATCGAGGGCCGCGACTACCCGGTCGTGCGGGGCGCGGTGCTCCTCGCGACGGTCGTCTTCGTCCTGATCAACCTGCTGGTCGACGTCCTGTACAAGTGGGTCGACCCGCGGCAGCGAGAGGTCCGAGCATGAAGACAGCGGAGGCGGCCGGACCGGCCGTGGCCAAGATCAAAACCAGCGGATCGAAGATCAGCGCCAGGCGGGAGACCTGGGCGTCCTTCGCCCGCAACCGCGCGGCGCTGACCGGCCTCGTCATCCTGGGCGTGGTCGTCGTGGTGGCGGTGCTGGCGCCGCTGCTGGCGCCGCACGACCCGACGGCGCAGAACCTCGCGCTGCGCCGGCAGGGGCCGAGCGCCGACGCCTGGCTCGGGCGCGACCAGTTCGGCAGGGACATCCTCAGCCGGATCATGATCGGGGCGCGTGCGACGCTGCTGGCGGCGGCGGGCTCCGTCCTGCTCAGCGCGGTGGTCGGGATCGCCGTCGGGGTGATCGCCGCCTACCGCGGCGGTATCGCCGACAGCCTGCTGATGCGCGGCATGGACGTGGTGCTGTCCTTCCCGTACTTCCTGCTGGCCATCCTGGTGGTCGCGGTGGCGGGGCCGAGCCTGACGAACGCGGCCATCGCGATCGCGGTGACCTATGTACCGCAGTACGCGCGGGTGGTGCGGGGCTCCGCGCTGGAGATCATGGGGCGTGAGTATGTGGAGGCGGCGCACGCGTCGGGCGTGAGCGGGCCGCGGATCGTGCTGCGGCATCTCCTGCCCAACATCAGTGCGCCCATCATCGTCATCACGACGGTCGGCATGGCGCTGGCGACGGTGGGCATCTCCTCGCTGAGCTTCCTCGGCCTGGGCGCCCAGCCGCCGAGCCCCGAGTGGGGGGCGATGCTCGCGGACGGGCGGCAGTACATCGCCTCCGCGCCGCACATCAGCATCTTCCCGGGGCTGGCCATCATGCTGACCGTCCTGTCCCTCAATCTGGTGGGAGACGGCCTTCGTGATACCTTTGATCCCACTTTGCGCTGATTATTAATGATGTTCTCTGTCTCGATCGGATCGCCCCCCTGTAAAGGACGCTTCGGTAAGTCCTGCTTCCGGCTACGCTCCTACCGATCGGATATCAATTCGGAGGAAGAATGGCAGCCGCGAGTGAGTCGGGTCTGGTACGTCGCACCATCTGGGTGCTGCGCGCCGTCGCCGCTCATCCCGAGGGGATCGGCCTCAGCGAGGTTTCCCGCGAATCGGGCATCCCCAAAGCGACGTGTTATCGCGTCCTTAATGTGCTGGAACGCGAGAGCTGGCTTTCCTTCGACCCTTCGACGCGCAAATACCGTGTCTCGCTCGGACTGCTGTCCATCGTCGGCGGGTTGCTGGACGCCGACGGCGCCTACCACCACATGCGCCAGGTCCTGCTGGACCTGGCGGCCGAGACGCAGGAGACCTGCGGTTTCGACGTCCTGCTGCCCCCCAGTGTCATGGTCGTCGCGCAGGTCCCCGGCCCCCGGCTCATCGGGCAGACGCTCAAACCGGTGCCGCGGACCCAGCCGGTCTGGGCGACGTCGACGGGGAAGGTTCTGCTGGCGGCGCTGGACCGGGCCACGGTGATCCGGGAGTACGCCGAGGAGTTCGAGCAGCACGCGCCGAGCCGCATCGGCGGGTTCGACAGGTTCCTGGACAGCCTCGACCTCATCCGCGAACGCGGATACGCCTACACGATCGACGAACTGGAGCAGGGCGCCGCCTCGATGTCGGCTCCCGTCCGGATCAGGGACAAGTTCCCGTACGCGGTGTGGATCGGCGGGCCGAGCTTCCGGCTCACCGAGTCGTGGATCAGTGCCACGGCGCCGGTGCTGCTGCGTGCGTCGGCACGGCTCAGCGAACTGCTCAGCATCACCGACCTGCGGCTCACGGAGGGCGGCCTCTCGCGCTTCTGAGCTGGGGCTTCACGGCCGCCGCGCGGGTCCTGACCGGGCCCGCACGGCGGCCGTCGTCGTTCCCGGGGACGGCCGGGGGAAGTGGCGAGCATCTCTTTTCGACGTGAACCCGCACTGACTTGACACGGGACCGTGGACGTGGAGAGGATCTGAAACATTGGTTTACTCAATGAACCGTTGGTTCGAGTTTGCAGGGGAGGGTCGATGACAGAGGCACGCGGCGCGGTGATCCACGGGGTCGGAGAGCGCTGGAGCGTCGAGGACCTCGTGGTGAGCGAGCCCGCCGAGGGGGAGGTGCTCATCAAGGTCATGGCCACCGGCCTGTGCCACTCCGATGACCATGTGG
>JAFACJ010000437.1 GCA_023425615.1 Actinomycetes bacterium | reverse complement strand
CGCCCCGTCCGCGGCACACCCGCCTACCGGGTGGACGAGTCGCGGTTCCTGGTGCTGCGCGGCTCGTTCGCCAAGGTGCGGGGCTGGCGGTTCAAGGGCGGCTACCTCGCGCTGTACGTGCGGGAGTGAGCCGTATGATCCGCCGGGCGAGGCCGTGCAGCAGCGCCGGCACCGCCTGCTGGAGCGGCCGGTCCCCGATGTGGACGGCGAGCCGCCCCTTGCTGGTCCGGTAGGGCTTGGCGAACCGGCGCAGGCCCACCCGGCCCCCGGTGAGCCGTCCCGGGTCGAACACGCCGCCGACCTTGCCGTCCGGGCCTTCGATCTCGTACTCCAGCCGCCAGGTCCCCTTGGGCAGGCCGCGCAGCGGCAGTTCCGCGGTGAAGGAGGCGCCGTCGGTGTGGGCGGGCGCCTCCCACACGGTCTCCTCGCCGCGCAGCCGTGCCAGCACCCGCAGGTCGAGGCCGCCGCCGAGCGGGAAGCGGCCGCCGATCACCAGTCTGCCCCCGGTCACCGTGGCCGAGGCGCGCCGGGAGGGCGCGGTGCCGCCCGTCCCCGCCTCCAGGCTCAGGTTGCCGAAGTCGGTGGCGTAGGGCCGCACCAGCGGCCTGCCGCCGTCCACCGGCAGGAGCAGCGCGCCGGGCAGCGCCGCCTCCCCGACGGCCAGCCGGGTGGAGATCTCCACCTCCCCCAGCTTCGCGCCGACCGACACGTCCCAGCGGCCCTTGGCGAAGCGGAAGGCGGCGAGGTCCACCACCGCGGTGAGTTCGCGGTCCCCGCTGAGCGGGACGGTGTGCACGACGCCCTCCTGGCCGCGGCGGCGCAGCGTCAGCACCGGGCCGCTGAACCGGCCGCCCGGCAGGTCCGCCTTCAGCTCCAGCCGCAGGATGCGGCCCTCCCACTCCATGCGGATCAGCTCGCACTGGAACGGCAGCCGTTCGGTGACGTCGTAGCAGGAGTCCGGCAGCTCACCGAATCCCGGCGTCGCCTCATAGACGCGGCCACCTCTGGCCACCAGAGGCGGGGTGCCGCCCGCTTCCCGCCAGGCGACGAGCTCCGGCAGCAGTTCCTGGCGGCCGTGTTGCAGGCAGTGCGCCACCTGCCGGAAGAACGGCGCCATCGCCTCGGTGATCCCGGGGGTGAGGTGGGCGCGGATGAGGCGCAGCGCCCCCTCCTCGGTGACCGCGCGCGCCTCGGCGTCCGCGGCCAGGTAGGCGGCGCCGAACCGCGGCATGACCTCCTCGCGGAAGTTGCGCCGCAGCATCCGGTCGCGGACGGGGCCCGGCTCGGTGTGCTCCTCCACCACCCGCATCACCCTGCCGATGGCGGGGAAGAAGTCGAGGTCGGGCGCGCCGCCCTGCTGCATGACGCTGGTGCCGTCCTCGCGCTCGACCCAGAAGTAGCAGTCGTGGTCGGCCAGCACGCTCACCCCGCCGGCCCGGAAGTAGGCGCGTGCCGTGAACTCCTGGTCCTCGTGCGACAGCAGCCCCTCGGCGAACCTCAGATCCTTGATCAGGTCGCGCCGGAACAGCTTCAGCGGCGCGAGGCTGGCGTACAGGTCGGGCGGGTTGTCGTGGACCGTGGTGCTCGCGACGGTCCGGTGGAACAAACGCTTGGGAACTTTCCGGCCGACTCCGACGTACTTCCCGATGACGATGTCGGTGCCGTTCGCCTCGGCCATCTCGACCATCAGTTCCAGGGCGCGGGGGTCGAGCCAGTCATCGGCGTCGAGGAACTGGATGAACTCACCGGTGGCCAGGGTCAGCCCGACGTTGCGGGGTGCTCCGGGGCCGCCGGAGTTCGGCTGGTGCCTGACGATGAGACGCGGGTCCTCGTAGGAGGCGAGCAGGCCGCGGCTCCCGTCGGTCGACCCGTCGTCCACACAGATCAGTTCGAGATCGGCAAGGGTCTGCTCGAACACCGACTCGACGCAACGTCTCAGCGTCGTCCGGCAGTTGTAGACCGGGACGATCACGCTGACTCTGGGCTGTGGCACGCGAGAATTCCTGTCACACGGGAGCAGGAGCACATTAGCCCCACCCCCGGAGATTGGCGAAGGGGTCTCTTCAAGGTGATCATTACCGACACGGGGCGGTAGGGTCCTGCGTGCCCACTTTGCCCGCGATGTCGGCTGTACGACACCGTACCCCGGCGCTGGTCGTGCTACTCCCGGCCCTCCTCACCCTGGTGATCACCATCGCCGGACTGGACCGGCCGGCGCTCTGGCGCGACGAGGCGGTCACCGCGGGCATGGCACGCCGCCCCCTCGGCTCCTTCTTCGCGGTGCTCGGCCAGATCGACGCGGTGCACGGGCTCTACTACCTGCTCATGAACGGGCTCGCCCGGCTGTTCGGCACCGGCGAGACGGTCCTGCGCGCCCCCTCGGTACTCGGAGCGGTGCTGGCGGCGGGCGCGACGGCCGCAATCGGCCGCAGGCTCGGCGGAGCGCGCATCGGCCTGTACGCGGGGCTCCTGGTGGCGATCTCCCCCGCCCTCAGCCGCTACGCCCAGGAGGCTCGGCAGTACACGCTCACCACCGGCCTGGCCGCCCTGGCCACCCTGTTCCTGGTCCGCGCAGTGCAGGAGAAGCCGCCCTTCACCCGGTGCTCGGTGTACACCGCCTACGCCCTGACGGTCGGCCTCCTCGGGCTGCTCCACCTGTTCGCCCTGCTCCTGGTGCCCGCCCACCTCATCACCGTCCTCCTGCACCGGGACCGGCGGCTCCTGCTGCGCTGGGCCGCCGCCGCCGGAGCCGCGCTGGCGCCCTGCCTCCCGCTGGCCGCCGTCGCCCTCCCGCAGAGCGGCCAGGTCGGCTGGATCGAGCCGCCCGACGCGGGCGCCATCACCGACCTGCTGGACAACCTGGCCGGCACCCCCGGCTTCTTCGCCATGAGCGTGGTGCTCATCCTGCTCGGCCGCGACGCCGGGCTGTGGCGGGCCGCCGCCCCCTGGATGCTCCTCCCGCCGGCCGTCCTGCTCGTGGTCTCCCTCTGGAGCCCCCTCTACGTCTTTCGCTACCTCCTGTTCTGCCTCCCGGCCGTGGCGCTGCTGACGGCCGCGGGCATGGACAGGCTGCGCTGGTCGGCGGGGATACCGGTGCTGCTGGCCGCCGCGCTGCTGACGGTCCCCGCCCACGAGCGGATCAGACGGCCCTCCGAGCGCGCCGACGACCTGCGGGCGCTCGCCGCGATCATCAGTGCCGAGCGCCGGCCGGGCGACGCCATCGTCTTCCACTACACCAGCTCGCGGCGCGCCATGGCGGCGTACCCGGACGCCTACCGCGGCCTGAACGACGCCCTGGCCCTCCGCCCCGACGACGGCCTGGACGGGGTCGAGGCGCCCTGGGAGCAGTTCGAGGCGAGGCTGGCGGGCGTCCAGCGCGTCCTGTACGTCGACCACTCCCGCAAGCCCTCCTCGAACACCGCGGCCGGCGCCGACGCGGTCAAGGAGGTGCTGCTGCCCTGGAACCGCGCCGAGTGGACGCGGACGGGCCGATGGCTGTTCAAGGGCGGTTCCGTCCATCTATACGAACGCCGCTCCCCGTTCACCTGAGCGTGCGCACGGGGTCACCCGCGGTCCCTAGCTTGGAGACCTGTGCCCGAAGCATCGGGTGGTGTCCGTGAGGTAAACGCGTGCGTGTCGTCTGTGTGATCCCCGCCCGTGGCGGTTCCAAGGGTGTGCCCGGCAAGAACCTGGCCCGGGTGGGCGGTGTCCCGCTGGTGGTCAGGGCCGTCCGCGCCGCCCGGCTCGCCCGGTCCGTCGAAGGGGTGCTGGTCTCCACCGACGACGCGGAGATCGCCGCCGCCGCCCGCGAGGCGGGCGCGCGGATCGTGGTACGGCCCGAGGAGCTCGGCGGCGACACCGCCACCTCCGAGTCCGCGCTGCTGCACGCCCTGTCCCAGCTCGCCGAGCGGCCCGAGGTCACCGTCTTCCTGCAGTGCACCTCGCCGTTCGTGGACCCCGCCGACCTCGACGCCGCCGTCCGGCAGGTGCTCGACGGGGAGTCCGACGTGGTGTTCTCCGCGCTGGAGTCGCACGAGTTCCAGTGGACCGAGGGCGCGGAGGGGGTGAAGGGGGTCGGGCACAGCGCCTCCTTCCGGCCGCGCCGCCAGGACCGCGCCCCGCACTACCGGGAGACCGGCGGGTTCTATGTGATGCGCACGGACGGCCTGCTGGAGCACGGGCACCGCTTCTTCGGCAGGATCGGCGTGCACGCCGTCCCCTCCGCGCACGCCGTCGAGATCGACACGCCCGCCGACCTCGACCTCGCCCGCGCCCTCGCGCCGCTGGCCGCGCGGCCCGAGCCGCTGGACGTCGACGTGCTGGTCACCGACTTCGACGGGGTGCACACCGACGACCGGGTCCAGGTGCGCCAGGACGGCACCGAGACGGTGTCGGTGTCGCGGGAGGACGGCCTCGGCGTCGCCCGGCTGACCAGGGCGGGCGTCCCCTTCCTCATCCTGTCCACCGAGACCAACCCGGTGGTCGCGGCACGTGCCCGCAAGCTCGGCGTCCCCGTCCTGCACGGGATCGCCGACAAGGCGACGGCCCTGGCCAAGTGGCTGCACGACGCGGGGCTCGACCCGCGGCGCGCCGCCTACATCGGCAACGACCTGAACGACCTCGGCTGCCTCACCCTGGTGGGGTGGCCGATCGCGGTGCCGGGATCCCATCCGGAGGTCCTGGCGGCGGCGCGGCTGGTGCTCACCCGCCCGGGCGGCGGGGGCGCGGTCCGCGAAGCGTGCGAACTCATCCTGCAGAGCAAGGCTCTTCCGAACGAAGGTAAGTAATATGTCCGCTTCTGTGAAGATCGGTGACCGTCTGGTCGGTCCCGGGCAGCCGGTCTATGTGATCGGCGAGATCGGCATCAACCACAACGGCGACATGGCGATCGCCCGCCAGCTCATCGACGTCGCCGCCAACGCCGGATGCGACGCCGTCAAGTTCCAGAAGCGCACTCCTGAGATCTGCGTCCCGCCCGAGCAGCAGGGCAGGATGCGCGCCACCCCCTGGGGCGAGATGACCTATCTGGAGTACAAGCACCGGGTGGAGTTCGGCGAGGCCGAGTACGCCGAGATCGACGAGTACTGCGCCCGGCGCGGCCTCCAGTGGTTCGCCTCCCCCTGGGACGTGCCGTCGGCGGAGTTCCTGGAGAAGTTCGACGTCGTCACGCACAAGGTCGCCTCGGCGTCCATCACCGACCGCGAACTGCTGCGCTTCCTGGCGTCCACCGGCAAGCCGATCATCCTGTCGACGGGCATGTCGGAGCTGGCGGAGATCGACGAGGCGGTGGAGATCCTCGGCACCGAGCGCCTGGTGATCCTGCACGCCACCTCCACCTACCCGCTGCCGGCCGAGGAGGCCAACCTCCGCACCATCGACACCCTGCGCGAGCGCTACGGCGTCCCCGTCGGCTACTCCGGGCACGAGCGCGGCCTGCAGATCAGCCTCGCCGCCGTCACCCTCGGCGCGTGCGCCGTCGAACGCCACATCACCCTGGACCGCACCATGTGGGGATCCGACCACGCCGCCTCGCTGGAGCCGACCGGCCTCCAGCACCTCATCCGCGACATCCGGGTCATCGAGTCGGCACTGGGCGACGGCGTCAAGCGCGTCTTCCCCGGGGAGGTCGAGCCCCGCGAGCGGCTGCGGCGGGTCAC
>JAFACJ010000648.1 GCA_023425615.1 Actinomycetes bacterium | reverse complement strand
GTGTTCGAGACCAACTTCTGGTCGCCGCTGGCGCTCACCCGGAGCCTGCTGCCCGCGCTCCGCGCCGAACGCGGCATGGTCGTCAACGTCACATCGAGCCTCCAGGCGGTACCGGTGCCGCTGCTGGGCTACTACGGCGCCTCCAAGGTCGCGCTGGCACACGCCACCCGCACCCTGCGCCACGAACTCGCCGACACCGGCGTCGCGGTGCTGGAGGTGGTGCCGGGCGCCACCGACACCGACACCCGCGACATCGACCTGCTGCCGTGGCGGAACGGGCCGATGCGCACACCGCCCCCGGTCTCACCCGAGTCGGCGGCCCGTGTCATCGCCACCGCGATCCAGAAGGGACGGCGGCGCCGCGTCCATCCCCCCTTCTCGCTCCTCCCGCTGGAGATACCGGCCGTCGGCCGTGGCATCGCCGCGCTCGTCACCGGCCGCGTCGACACCGAGCGGGGCTGACGGAGCGGCGCCGGCGAGGTCGTGGGCGATGCCGTTGAGCATCCAGGACAGGCCGCGCTCGAATCGCGTCTCGGGGTCGGGGTGGGCGCGGAAGCCGCGCTCCAGCAGGGGCGCGAGCCGGGGGAACTCCTCGGCGGTGGCGAGCCGCCGCAGGTAGGGGAGGCTGGCGGCCTTGGCGTCGGCGCGGGTGACGCCGTGGCGGCGGTGCAGTTCGGCGTCCATGACCTCGCGGACGACACAGCCGAGCGTGTACTGGTCGACGGCGCTGACGACGGCCATGGCGGTCTCGGCGGGGAGCGCCAGTTCGTCCAGCGCCTGGAGCGACTGCTCCAGGCGGCGGAGGCGGTTGGGGCCGATGGCGGTGCGCTGGCCGATGAGCTCGACGGCCCAGGGGTGGCGCAGCAGCGCCGCCCGTTCGAGCCTGACGATGGCGCTGATGGCCTCGCGCCAGCCGGTGGGCAGGGTGCCCTGCGGGACGAGGATCTCGCCCATGAGCTCATCGACCATGAGGTCGAGGAGGTCCTCTTTCTTGTCGATGTGGCTGTAGAGGCTCATGGCGCGGGCGTCGAGCCGGGCGGCGATACGGCGGATCGAGACCGCCGCGAGTCCTTCGGCGTCGCCGATCTCGATGGCGGCGCGGACGATGTCGGCGCGGCTGAGGGGCGGGCGGCGGGGCTGGACGTCGCGGGTCCACACCGGGTCGGCGCCCGGTGGCCCGGTGGGGTCGGCGGGCGGCTCGGTGCTGGGCGGCATGGGCCGAATCATAGGTGGTGTACGGTGTAGCGAAAAACGCTACGCTGTAGCGGGTCGCGTGTCTTCGTGCTTCTTGTTCTGCTGCTTTTCTGCTCTTGCTCGGTCGCTGTCAAGGTCTGATCCGGCTCGAAACCGGTGGCGAAGGGACGTTCCATGGCGGGGAAGGCATCTGATGCCGTGCGGGAAGAGGGTCTGGATCCGGAGCTGCGGCGGCTGGCCGTGGTGGTGCTCCTCGGCGCCGTCATGACGATCCTGGACACCACGATCGTCAACGTCGCGGTGAAGACGTTCGGTCTGGCGTTCCACGCGTCGCTGACGACGATCCAGTGGGTGCTGACGGGGTACACGCTGGCGCTGTCGATGAGCATTCCGATCACGGGCTGGGCGGTGGCGCGGTTCGGCGCCAAGCGCATGTGGATGCTGTCGTTGTCGCTGTTCGTGGCGGGGTCGGTGCTGTGCGGCCTGGCCTGGAACGTGACGAGCCTGATCGTGTTCCGGGTGCTGCAGGGCGGCTCCGCTGGGATGATCATGCCGATCGGGCAGACGATGCTGGCGCAGAAGGCGGGGCCGCACCGGATGGGCAGGGTGATGGCGGTGATCGCGGTGCCGGCGATGCTGGCGCCGGTGCTGGGCCCGGTCTTCGGCGGTTTCCTGCTGGAGCATCTGAGCTGGCGGTGGCTGTTCCTGATCAACGTCCCGCTGTGCGCGATCGCGCTGGTGGCGGCGTTCCGCTACCTGGAGCCGGACGTGCGGTCGGGTACGGCGCCGCGGCTCGACGTGCTGGGGCTGGCGCTGCTCTCGCCGGGGCTGGCGTTCCTGGTGTACGGGATGGCAGAGGCGGGCAACGGTGAGAGCCTGACGGGGCCGAAGGTGCTGGGCGGGGTGCTGGTGGGCGTCCTCCTGGTGGCGGCGTTCGCGGTGCACGCGCTGCGGCGCGAGGAGGGCGCGCTGGTGGATGTGCGGTTGTTCCGCGACCGTACTTTCCGGGTGGTGAACATGGCGTTCTTCCCGTATGTGGCGGCCCTGTTCGGGATGCTGGTGCTGTTCCCGCTGTACTACCAGGTGGTGCACGGGTACTCGGCGCTGCACTCGGCGTTGATGACGGCTCCGATGGGGATCGGGGCGATGATCACGATGGCGGTGTCGGGGCGGCTCACCGACCGGGTGGGCTCGCGCGCGCTGGCGCTGACGGGGCTGCCGGTGATGCTGGTGGGAGTGCTGGGCTTCACCCAGATCGACTACGACACCCCGACTCCGCTGCTGCTGGGGGCGCTGTTCGTGCTGGGCGTCGGGCACGGCACGATGATGCCCGCTTTGATGGGCGGTATGTACCGCACGCTGGACCGCGCGCAGGTGCCCTCGGCGACGGCGGCCGGCAACATCGGGATGCGGGTCGGCAGCTCGCTGGGCGTGGCGGCGATGGCGGTCCTGCTGCAACTGGCCATCTCGGATCGCTTCCCGGGGAGTTCGGGAAGCCTGTCGGAGATTCCCGGCGGTGTCGCGGGGCCGGCGGCCGAGCTTCTGACGTCCGCCTTCACCCATACGTTCTGGTGGGCGTTCGGGCTGGCCGCGCTGGCGTTCATTCCGATCCTCCTCATACCGCGCGGTGTGGGCTCCCCCGCCGCCGTGCCGGCCGGGGAGCCCGCGCACTGAGCCGGGTCTGTCTTCTGTATCCCTGGAAGCCTCTGGACTGCCTCCCTTCCGTCGCTTACCGTTTATTTGGGTCTGCCTGTTTGGTGTTTTTCGGGGGTTGTTCTCGGGGGAAGGCCGACGATGAGGGGGAAGGTCCTGGGCGCGGCCGCGCTGGGGGTGGCGCTGTGGCTGGCCGCCGGTCCGCGTGCGGACGGAAGGCAGGTGCGGGCCGAACCGGTGGCCGTTCCGGCTCCGGCCGCCGAGGCGTCACCCGCGGCGGCCTCCACCGATCCGGGTGCCGGGCTCCCCGGCACCGACCCCTCCGAGGAGACGGTTCCGCGGCGGGCGCGGGTGGACTGCGCGAAGGCCAGGTGCGTGGCGCTGACGTTCGACGACGGTCCGGGCTCCGGCACCCTCCGGCTGCTGCGGATGCTCGACGAGGCGCATGTGCGGGTGACGTTCTTCGTGGTGGGTCCCCGCGCCCGCGCCGCCCCGGGCACGGTGGCCCGCGCCCACGCCGCGGGCCACGAGATCGGCGACCACACCGAGCGCCACGCGCTGCTGACCAGGCTGCCGTCCTGGCGCGTCCGCCAGGAGATCGACGGTACCCGCCGCACGATCCGCAGGCTGACGGGCAGCTCACCGGTTCTGCTGCGCCCGCCCTACGGCGCCACCGACCGGCGGGTGACGGCCGAGGCGAGGCGTCTGGGGCTCGCCCAGATCCTGTGGGACGTCGACACCCGCGACTGGGCCGACCGCGACTCCTCGATCGTGGCGCGGCGTGCGATCAAGGGCCTGCACCGCGGCGCGATCATCCTCATGCACGACATCCATCCCACGACGGTCGCGGCGGTGCCGCGGATCCTGCGGGCGGCGAAGGCCGGCGGCTACACGCTCGTCACCGTCTCGGAGCTGCTGGGCACGCCACGTCCCGGGAAGGTCTACACCAGCGCCGTCCGGTGAGCGGCCCGGGCGGCTCGGGCGCGCGGCGTCTTTGTCGGTGGTGCGTGATAGGTGTCGTGGCATGGTTCTCGCACGTTTCAAGGATCTCGCGATGGACGCCGTCGACGTCGCCGCGCTGAGCGGTTTCTGGGCCGCCGCCTCCGGTCTGGAGCGGGTGCGGCTGGAGGACGGGGACGGCAAGCTGGTCGGTCCGACCCCGGAGCACACCGTGTGGGTGAACCGGGTGCCCGAGCCCAAGACGGTCAAGCACCGGGTGCATCTCGACGTGTACGGGCGTTCGGTGGCGGACTTCGAGGCGCTGGGGGCACGGCAGGTGCGGGAGCTGCCCCAGTGGACGGTGATGCGGGATGTGGAGGGCGGTGAGTTCTGCGTGTTCCCGCGTGCGGACCCGCCCCGCGACCGGATCCACGGCCTCGTGGTCGACAGCGTCGATCCGCGTGCGCAGGCAGTCTGGTGGGCGGAGGTCTACGGTGCCGAGGTCGTGCACCGAGAGGGCTGGTCGACGGTGGAGCATGTGCCGGGCATGCCGATCCTCACGTTCGATTTCGTGCGCGTTCCCGAACCCAAGACCGTCAAGAACCGTGTCCATTGGGATGTGTACGCCGATCCCGACGCGCTGGTGGCCGCCGGGGCGCGGGTGCTGCGCGGTCGTGAGGACGGGCTGCGGTGGACGGTCATGGCCGACCCCGAGGGCAATGAGTTCTGCGCCTTCACTCCCGTGCCGTGAGCGGACGGAGTGGTCTTTGCCCTCTCTGGTGTGATTTGTCGCCCGCTGTTGGTGTGCGGGGCGGTTAGCTTGCGGTGACGGGCTCATGGGGGATGAGCCGGGGAGACCGGGGGTCGGTGATGGGCCGGGACGAGCAGGTGCTGCGCTATCCGCTGGAGGGCAGGACACCGCTGGAGCCGCCCGTGGAGTGGGCCGAGCTGCGCCGTGAGCACCCCGTGGCGCGGGTGCGGCTGCCCAGCGGGGACGAGGCGGAACTGGTGACGCGCTACCAGGACGTCAGGCAGGTGCTGTCCGATCCCCGTTTCACGCGGTCGCTGAGCGCCGACGACGCGGCTCGGCTGTCGGACACCGAATCGGGCGGCCTGTTCAGCGACGAGATGGCGATGGCGGTGCCGCAGGAGGGCGAGGAGCACCGGCGGTGGCGGCGCCTGGTGAGCAAGTGGTTCACCGCGCGGCGGATGAACGCGCTGCGGCCCGGTATGGCGGAGATCGC
>JAFACJ010001207.1 GCA_023425615.1 Actinomycetes bacterium | reverse complement strand
GCACCGACACCAGCAGGACCAGGGTCTGGCGGATGCTGCCGAAGGCCGCGACCAGCAGCAGGAACACGATCGCGATGGCGGCGACGATGGCCAGGCCGAGCTGCTGGAACGCCTCACCCTGGTCGGCGGTGACGCCGCCCATCGTGTAGGTCGCGCCGGCCGGCGGCTTCAGGGAGTCGAGCTTCTTCTGGACCGCCTGCCCGGCCTTGGTCAGGTCGTCCCCGACCGGGACCGCCGAGACGGTGCTGGTGCTCTCGCCGTCCACACGGGTGCGTTCGACCGGGCCTTCCGTCCGGGTGACGGTCGCGACCTGGGAGAGCTTGACGGCACCGCGCGCCGTCGGGACCTTCAGCGCCCTGAGCGCCTCCAGCGACGCCGGTGCCTTGGCCGAGGAGCGGACCACGAGGTCGGTCTCCTCGCGGTCGAGGTTGACGGTGGCGACCGTGGTGCCCTGGACGGCCTGGGCCACCACCTGGGCCAGGAGCGTGTCCGTCAGTCCGGCCTTGGCAGCCTCGCCCTTGGCGCGGACGCTGAGCAGCGGCGCGCTCTCGGCGAGGTCGCTGCTGACGTCCTTGACCTCCGGCACCGACGACAGGGCGGCCTGCACCTGGTCGACGGCAGTGGCGCGGGTCGCGTCGTCGGGGGCGTCGACCCGCACCTCGACGGCGTTGTTGGTGCCGAGGCCGTTGTTGGCGCCGACCTTCAGCTCGCCCGCGCCCGTCAGCGCCTTCAGCTTGGCGTCTAGCTCCTCCTGGACCGCCTCCGAGTCGGCGTCGTCGGTGAGGCCGACGGTGTAGGAGGCCTCGGAGGCGCTGCCGCCGAGGAAGCCCTGGGAGCCGAGGACGACCTGGTAGGACTCGACGTCCTTGGTGTCCTTCAGCACGGCCTCGACCTTGCGCGCCGCCTCGTCGGTGGCGCTCAGCGCGCTGCCCGGGGGCATCGTCTGGGTGACGCTCAGCGACGGGGTGCCCGAGTCGCCGATGAAGCTGGTCTTCAGCGCCCCGGCGAGCCCGAAGGTCAGGACGAGGATGAGCGCGGCGCCGACCAGCACTGACTTGCGGAACTTGATGGCCTTGCCGATCAGCGGCACGTACAGCAACTGCAGCGGCCCGATGCGTTCCGCCTCTTCGACGCGGCGCCGGAACACCTCCGGGTCGGCGCCGACGTCCGGGGTCTTGAGGAACCAGTACGCCAGCACCGGGACGATCGTCAGGGAGACGACCAGCGAGGCGAGCATCGCCACGGTGACGGTGATGGAGAACGCGCCGAACAGCTCCCCGACCAGACCGCTGACCAGGGCGATCGGCAGGAACACCGCGACCGTCGTGAGCGTGGAGGAGGTGACGGCGCCCGCCACCTCGCGGACCGCACCGATGATCGCGGAGCGCTTCTCCTCGCCGTAGCCCAGATGCCGTTTGATGTTCTCCAGCACCACGATGGAGTCGTCGACGACACGGCCGACGGCGATGGTGAGACCGCCCAGGGTGAGCATGTTCAGCGAGTAGCCGTTGAACCGCAGCACGATCAGCGCGACGACCAGGGACAGCGGGATCGAGATCGCGGTCACCAGGGTGGAGCGGGCCGAGCGCAGGAAGAGCACGATCACCAGCACGGCCATGACCAGCCCGAGCAGGCCCTCCTCCAGCAGCCCGGTGACGGCCTCGCTGACGGCGGGCCCGTTGTCGGAGATGACGGTGAGCTCGGCTCCCCCGCCGAGCTTCCGCTCCAGCTCGGGCAGCAGCGCCCGCACGTCCTTGGAGACGGACGAGGAACTGCCGTCGTGGTCGAGAGTGAGGGCGACGCCGAGGCTCTCCTGGCCGTTGGTGCGCGTCAGCGAGGTGGGGTCGGCCTCCACGAGGGCGACCGAGGCGACCGAGGCGAGCCGCACCGGCGTCTTGCCGCCGGTCAGCCACAGGTCCTTGATCTGCTGGAGCGAGGTGATCGGGCCGCCGATCTGGACGCTGAGGCTCCGCGTGCCCTCGGTGAGGGAGCCGCCGGGCGAGGTGCGTCCTGCCGTGTTCAGCGCGGTGCCGATGGCCGAGGCGTCGAGACCGCTCGCGGCGAGCCTGGCGGCGTTCGGCACGATCCGCACGACCCGCTCACGCTGCCCGGAGACGGTGACCTCGTTGACACCGCCGACCGCCTTCAGCTCCGGCACCACCTTCGACTCGACCGCCGAGGCCAGGCCCTCCAGGCCGCCCTGCGCGCTTCCCGCGGTGACCGCGAGCGTCATGGTCGGCAGGTCGTCGGTGGAACCCGCCATCACCTCGGGGGCGACCCCGCCGGGCAGCCGGCCCGAGAGCCGGCTCACCTTCTGCTGGACGTCGGAGACGAGGCGGTCGGTGTCGGAGCCGTACTCGAACATCAGCAGCAGGGTCGCCATGCCCTGGCGCGACGTCGCCGTCATCGACTCCAGACCGTCGAGTCCCTTGACCGCGTCCTCGATCGGCTCGACGACCTGGGACTCGACCACCTCGGGTGAGGCGCCGGGGTAGGCGGCCGTCACGACCGCGGCGGGAAAGGCGAGGTTGGGCAGCAATTGCTGCTGCAGCGGGGGTAGCGCGTCCCCGCCGAGTGCGAGCACGCCGAGGGTGATCAGCAGTACCAGCTTGCGGTTGGCAAGACTGATCTTGGAAAGCCAGGACACGGTGGAACTCGTTTCACGCCGGAGGGTCGGACTCGCCATCACCGTAAGGCAAGGTCAGGACCGCCTCGGACCACCCTGTGGATAGTCCAGCGCGCCAGCGCGCTCACAGCCACCAGCAACACGCCGCCAAACGTGCGTCACCTGTGGAACGTCCAGCGCGCCAGC
>JAFACJ010000612.1 GCA_023425615.1 Actinomycetes bacterium | reverse complement strand
CGACCGCCCTGTCGGGGTCGGGTCCCGCCTACTTCTACTACCTGGTCGAGGCGATGGTCGACGCCGGCATCCTGCTGGGGATGCCGCGGGCCGCGGCGCTGGAGCTGGTGATCCAGTCGGCGGTGGGCGCGGCGGTGATGCTGCGCGACTCCGGTGAGCACCCGGTGCTGCTGCGCGAGGCGGTGACGTCTCCGGCGGGGACGACGATCGCGGCGATCCGCGAGCTGGAGAAGCACGGGGTGCGCGCCGCGGTGCTGGAGGCGATCGAGGCGGCGAGGGACCGGGGCAGGGAACTCGCCGGCGGCTGACTTTCGCGTTAGAAATCGCGTTTGCGGGGTTTGTTGAGAAATAGCATGCCCGTGTGGCATCGCTACGTTTCCTCCCCCCTGCCCTCTCCCTCCTCCTCACCACCGCGCTGCTCGGCGGCTGCTCCGGCGGTGACGGGCCGCGGCCGCGCCTGGGCACGGTCTCGCGCGGTGCGGTGGCCGAGGTCGTGGAGGCGCCCGCGACCCTGGCCGCCAGGGCGAACACGGTGCTGCGCAGCCCCGCGGACGGCACCATCACCGAGCTCAAGGTGCGCGACGGCGACCGGGTGGAGAAGGGGCAGGTACTGGCCCGCATCTCCTCCCCGAACGCCGAGGAGCAGCTCGACCAGGCCAGGGACGCCGACCGGCAGGCCGCGCGCGGCACCTCACTGCCCTCGGGCCTGAACCTCGGCTCGCTCCCCGCCTCCTCCGACCGGATCGCCCGCCGCGGCTTCCAGCAGGCACGGAAGATCGCCAGGAAGATCGAGGACCCGCAGGACCGGGCCAAGGTGCTCGCCGAGATCGCCAAGGCCGAGGGCGACTACACCACCGCGGCCGGCGCCGCGCGGCTGGCCGTCACCCGGCTGAACACGGGCCTGGGCAGCCTCACCTCGGCGCTGTCCGCGCTCGGCGCCTCCAGCAGGGTGCAGACGAGGGCGGCGGTGAAGGCCGCCGAGCGCACCGTGGACGGGCTGGTGCTGAAGGCGCCCTTCTCCGGCGTCGTCAGCCTGGGCGGCCCGGCCGGAGGCAACGGCTCGTCGGCGGCGCTGTCGAGCCTCGTCCCCTCGTCCCTGTCCGGCCTGACCGGCGGACTGACGCTGCCCGGCGCGGCGGGCGACCCCTCGTCCATCGCCGAGGGCGTCCCCATCGCCTCCGGCACCGCGGTGGTGACCATCACCGACGTCTCGGAACTGCGCCTCACCGCCGACATCGACGAGTCGGACATCCTCAAGGTGCGGCGCGGCGGCGAGGCGAAGATCGACTTCGACGCGCTCCCGGAGGCCGTCTACGACGCGGAGGTCTACAGCATCGGCGTCACACCGGGGGAGGACACCGGCGGCGGCGTCACCTACAAGGTGCAGCTCACGCTGGGGGAGGGCACGCTGGCCGACGGGTCGAAGGCGCCGCGGCCCAAGCCCGGCATGAGCGCGATCGTGCGGCTCACCGTGAGCCGGGTGCAGAACGTGCTGGTGATACCGACCAGCGCCATCGTCAGCAGCGGCAGGAACAGCACCGTGTGGGTGGCGGAGAACGGCAGGGCCGTGCGGCGGACCGTCACGCTCGGCACGGAGGGCGACGCGGTCATCGAGGTCAGGTCCGGGCTGAAGGAAGGCGACCGGATCGTCGTCGGCTCGGCGGACTCGGTGCGCGCCGGGCAGGAGCTCGGGTGAGCGAACCGGCTCTGGAGGCCGTGGACGTCACCCGCGCCTATGAGATGGAAGGCGTCAGGGTCCAGGCGCTGAAAGGCGTCAGCCTCACCATCTGGCAGGGCGAGTACGTGGCGATCCTCGGCCCGTCGGGATCGGGCAAGTCCACGCTGATGCATCTGCTCGGCGCGCTCGACCGGCCCAGCTCGGGCGTGCTCAGGGTCGGCGGACGCGACATCGCCGGGCTCGGCGACTCCGAGCTCGCCGAACTGCGCAACGAGCACATCGGTTTCGTCTTCCAGTCCTTCCACCTGCTGGCCCGCACGACGGCGGTGGACAACGTCGGCATGCCGCTGATGTACCGGGGCGTGCCGCGGGCGCGGCGGCGGGAGCGCGCGACGGCCGCGCTGGAGCGCGTGGGCCTGGGCCACCGGCTCGGCCACCGGCCCAACCAGATGTCGGGAGGCGAGCAGCAGCGGGTGGCCATCGCCCGCGCGCTGGTCGGCGACCCGCAGATCGTGCTGGCAGACGAGCCCACCGGCAACCTCGACACCCGCACCGGCGATGAGGTGATGGACCTGCTGGAGCGCCTCAACGGCGAGCAGGGCGTGGCGGTCATCCTGGTGACCCACGAACCGGACATCGCCGCACGGGCACGCCGCCAGATCCACATCAGGGACGGCCTCATCGAACGGGACACCGCACTGTGAAGACGTCGGAACTGCTGGCGGTGGCGTTCGAGGCGCTGCGGGTCAACCGGATGCGCAGCCTGCTCACCATGCTCGGCGTCATCATCGGCGTGTGGGCGGTCGTGGTGCTGGTCGCCATCGGCGGCGGGGCGCGTGACCTGGTCGAGGGCGAGATCGAGGGGCTCGGCTCCAACATCATCTTCGTGGTCCCCGGCGAGTTCGGGCTGGGCTCGGGCGGTCCCACGATCAGCCGGATGGACCTGGACGACGTGGAGGCGCTGCGCCGTGTCGCGGGCGAGGACTCCGTCACCGCGGCGGTCACCTCCAGCGAGGTGGTCAGGGTCGGTACCCGCGAGGTGTACGCCTCCTTGCAGGGAGCGGACGAGAACCTCCCGAACGTCTACGTCCGGCCGCTGGCCAAGGGGCGCCACCTGACGCGGATCGACGTGGAGACACGGCGCCGGGTCGCGGTGCTCGGCTCTCAGGCGGCCGAGCGGCTCTTCGGGGACGTGGACCCGCTCGGACGGCAGGTGACGATCGCGGGCGGCAGGTTCCGGGTCGTGGGCGTCTTCGCCGAACTCGGGCAGACCTTCGGGCAGTCGCGTGACGGCGAGGTGGAGATCCCGCTGACGACGGCGCAGCGGATGCTGGGCATCACCCGCGTCGACTTCATGGCGGTCAAGGCCGCCGACACCGGGTCCATCGAGCCGTTGCAGGACCGGATCACCCGGACGCTGGAGGACCGGCATCCGGGCGAGCGGTTCTCGGCGGTCACCCAGACCCAGCTCCTCGGCACCATCGGGACGGTGCTGGGCGCGCTCACCGGGGTGCTGGCCGCGATCGCCGCGATCTCGCTGCTGGTCGGCGGGGTGGGGGTCTCCAACATCATGCTGGTGAGCGTCAGGGAGCGCACCCGGGAGATCGGCCTGCGCAAGGCGCTGGGCGCGCGGCAGCGCGACGTCCTCGCCCAGTTCCTGGTCGAGGCGGTCCTGCTCACCTCCATCGGCGGGCTGGCGGGCATCGCGCTGGGCCTGGGCACCGCTCTGGCCATCGCCGCCCTCTCCCCGGTCCCCGCCGCCCTCGCCTGGTGGTCACCGGTGATGGCGTTCACCGTCTCGGCGGCGGTGGGCGTCTTCTTCGGCGTCGTCCCCGCCCGCCGCGCGGGCAGACTCGACCCGGTCGTGGCGCTGCGGGCGGACTGAACCCGGCCGGACGACCGCAGCGAAGCGAGGATCAGCCGGCCGGTCCGGGGGTCCGGGGGTCG
>JAFACJ010000583.1 GCA_023425615.1 Actinomycetes bacterium | reverse complement strand
GAAGTACGGCGCGAGCAGCAGGCTCGGCAGGTCCGGATCGTCGGCGTAGGCCTCGCGGATGCGATTGAGGAACTGCGCCCGGATGATGCAGCCGCCGCGCCAGATGGTGGCCAGCGCGCCGAGGTCGAGGTCCCAGTCGTGGGACCGCGCGGCGGCACGCATCTGCGCGAACCCCTGCGCGTAGGCGACGATCTTGCTCGCGTACAGCGCCTGCCGGATGTCGTCGACGAGTTCCCTGCGGTCTGCCTCACGGTGCGGCACGGGCCCTCCCAGCACCTTCGACGCCCGTCCCCTCTCCTCGCGCAGCGCGGAGAGGGTGCGCGCGTAGACCGCCTCGGTGATGCCGGTCAGCGGGACGCCGAGTTCCAGGGCGTCCTGCGCGGTCCAGCGCCCGGTGCCCTTCTGCTCGGCCTCATCGACGATCACGTCGACGAGCGGCTGCCCCGTCCTCTCGTCGCTCTTCGCCAGCACCTTCGCGGTGATCTCCACCAGGAAGGACTCCAGGTCGCCGGAGTTCCACTCCTCGAAGGTCCTCGCGATCTGCGGGACGTCCAGGCCCGCGACATGCCGGAGCAGGTCGTAGGCCTCGGCGATGAGCTGGATGTCGGCGTACTCGATGCCGTTGTGCACCATCTTCACGTAGTGCCCGGCGCCGTCCGGACCCACGTACGTGCAGCACGGCGTCCCGTCCACCTGCGCCGCGATACCGGTGAGGACGTCCTCCACCTCGGTGTAGGCGCCGCGGTCGCCGCCGGGCATGATGCTGGGCCCCAGCAGCGCGCCCTCCTCGCCGCCGGACACCCCCGTCCCCAGGAACCGCAGCCCGTCCCGCGCGCACCGCTCGGCGCGGCGCCGGGTGTCGGTGAAGTGCGAGTTGCCGCCGTCGATGAGGATGTCGCCCTCGTCGAGCAGCGGCGCCAGCTCGTCGATCACCGCGTCGACCGGCCCGCCCGCCTTGACCATGATGATGATCCGCCGCGGCCGCTCCAGCGCCGCGACGAACTCCTCGACCGTCTCGGCGGGCGTGAACTCCCCCTCGCTCCCGTACGCCTCCATGAAGGCACGGGTCCGCTCCACCGTGCGGTTGTGGACGGCCACCGGCGCCCCGTGCCGCGCGATGTTGCGCGCCAGGTTCGCCCCCATCACAGCCAGCCCCGTCACCCCGATACGGCTCGTTGCGGCCACCGCCTTCACCCCTTCGCTCGCTCCGTCCCCGCGAGGGCGTCCGGAGACTCACGGCGGCGCCGGCAGGACACCGCACCCTCCCAGCCTTACCCGTCTCCCCGGGAACGGACGCTCCCGCACCGCGGCCGTCAGGGATTCCTTGGCGAAGACCAGAACACTTCGAAGATCACCGCTCTGGAGCGAAGAGATGCCCCTTCGCTCCAGAGCTCCTCTCAGCGCCGGAAGGGGGTCACAGTGCCTTCTTGGTGTAGGGGGTGATGCGGACGGGGCCGGTCAGGCCGTAGGCCTGGCGGGCGTTGGCGCCGTAGACGGCGGGGTCGGAGAGGCGGAGGCGGTTGTTGAGGGTGGTGGTGACCTCGACGACCAGGGTGTTGGCGCCCGGCTTGAGGTATCCCTCCAGGTCGAGGACGGGCTGGATGAGGTCGGCGGGGGGCAGTGCCTTGCCGTTGAGGGTGACCCGGACGGTGTCGAAGACCTCGCCGAGTTCCAGGTAGGCGCCGTTCTCCTCGGTCCAGGAGCCGTCGAGGGTGAAGGTGGTGGTGTAGCGGCCGACGCCCGAGACGTCCTGGAGCGCCGGGATGGACGACCAGGGGGTCAGGGCGGTCAGCTCGACGGTCACCTTCTCCTTGACGGTCTCGGTGGGGGTCGCGCCCGGCAGCCAGGAGTCGACTTCCAGCGTCCAGGCGGCTGGGGTGATGGGGGCGGGCACCGCCTCGACCACCGTGGTGGCGCTCCGGCCGTCCGACAGGGCCGTGGTGTAGGTGCCGGGTGCCTTGGCGCGGATCTGCAGGCGGCGGCTGTCCCGGTAGTGGACGGAGTCCGCCGTGGTGGACAGGGCGTGCAGGTCCGTACTGGCCTCCTGGAGCCAGGCGCGGCGGGTCAGGATGATCGCGGCGGTCTGGTTGACCTGGAGGGACACCCGGACGGTGACGGTGTCGCCGTCCTCGGTGTAGCGGGCGATGCGCGTGACCTCGCCGCTCCACAGGTTCAGCAGGTAGGGGACGCGGTCGCGGTCTCCGCGGGTCAGCGTCACCTCGTGGTCGATGGCCACGACGCCCTTGCTGCTCTCGGCGTGCTTGCCGTTCGACAGGTAGTACAGGTCCATGTGCTTGTCGGCGCGGCGGGCGTTGAGCAGCGTCGAGGTGACGGCGTAACGGGCGTCGGGGGTGACTCCGAGGTCGGCGAGCGCGGCGGGCAGGCCCGTGTCGGCCGCGGTGACGCGTACCCGCGGGTGCGCGAACAGCTCGGTGAGCACGGCCTTGAGCTGCTCGGTCTCGTCTCCGACCGCCCTGCCGGGGATGTCCGCGGCTGCCCAGTCGCCCACGAAGACGATCGCGAGCCCGGCCTTGGCGTAGGAGAGGAACTTCCCGGCCACGTCCAGCGGGATGGTGGCGGCGTTGCCGTAGAACCTGTCGCCTTCGATGACGATCGCCTTGTACGCGGGTCCGTCGGGTGCCAGGCGTCCGCCGCGCACCCGTGCGGACGGCAGATCGAGCAGCGGCTCGCTGATGAGCTGGTGGGTCCAGCCGAGTGGGACGCCGGTGGAGGTGAGCCAGCCGACACCGATGCCGGTCTTGGAGTAGCCGGTCTGCCGGAAGACCGCGATGTCGGCGCGCATGACGCCGGCCTGCGTGACGGCGTGGACGCGGGCGAAGTAGTCGGAAACGTCGTTGATGTGCGTCCAGCTCGGCTGGCGCGGGCCCCACGACTCGGAGTAGCCGGCCTTGCCGCCGTAGGGCGTGAACGCCGCGAAGCCCGGCCACTTGACGCCGGGCGCGGTGGCGTAGGAGAAGCCGTGGAAGACCGTCTGGTTGAGGCCGGCCGCGTACGCGCCGGACATCGTCCGGATGATCTTCTTCCAGGGGGTGGCGTAGGCGCCGCCCTGGTAGGCGCCGGTTTCGGACGACAGGACGAGGTGGCCCGCCATGTCGCGGCCTCCGGCCAGGCAGCGGTAGTCGTCGAGGTTCTTGAAGCCCAGCGACTCGCCTTCGGTGATGTCCAGCACCGCCGACGAGGCGATGGCGTCGGTGTTCAGCCCGTAAGGCTGCGCGCGCAGCTGGAGGTTGAGCCGGTGGGCCCAGTCGCGCAGCGGACGGAAGTGCCGCTCGTCGAACAGTTCGGCCACGGTCTGCCAGTAGTCGTGCCGTACCTCGCGGGTCAGCACGGCGTCGAAGGCGAAGACGGTGTTCTCCTTGTTCAGCACGATCGCCGGAAGGGAGGGCCACAGCTCGTAGCCGCGCCGCTTGAGGAACTCCTCGGGCAGCTTCGGCGTCCACTGCAAGGCCGGGGTCTCCAGCTCGAAGGAGTCCTCGAACAGCGAGCCGCCCGCGCGCTTGAGCAGCTTGCGCAGCCGGTCGGTGAGGATCGACTTCTCCCAGTGGTCGATGACGGCCTGCGTGCCCTCAAGGCTGAAGTGGTCGACGACGTAGGACTCCGGCGCGGTGTGCGGGCCGGACTCGGGGACCTGGCCCGAGCCGCGCTCCCAGTAGGCGAACAGGTACCACTCGCCGTCCGCCGGGGCCGTCCAGGTGATCTGCCCTTCGGTGACGGCTGCGTTCAGCTCGACGTGCGAGGCCGGTTCGAGCCCGACCTCCTTGCGGGTGGTGTTCGCGGCGTTGACGCGCATCGCGTGGACGTACCGGAGCGTCTGCCGCACGGTGCCGTGGGCGGCCGCGACGGCCGCCGGGACGGGCCCGGTGTAGGTGGCGCCCGCCTCGACCTTGACGAACCCGTACGCGAGTTCCTTGCAGGCTCCGACGCTGTCGGGCGTGATCGTCGGGACGGCCGAGGGCCAGGCGGGGCCGAGCGTCAGGTCGACGGTGATGCCGCGCTTGTCGGCGCGCTCCAGCGCGGCCTCCACGCCGGCGATCCACGCGGCGCCGCCCCAGCCGTGCCCGGCGGGGTCGAGCACGGACTTGTCGCTGACGCTGTGGTGGACTCCGGCGATCTCGGCGCCGCCGAAGCCGCCGTCGGCGATCTGGTCGACCTCGCGGGCGACCTCGGCCGGGTCGACCAGGCCGTCCGGCCACCACCAGCGGAACCTGGGCCGGACGGAGGAGGGAAGCTTGGGGAAGCCGCTGGAGCCGGGCTCGGCCAGGGCGGCCGGGACGTGGACGCCGGCGACGGCGGCGGCGGTGCCGGTCACGGCTGCGGCCTGCAGGAAGCGGCGGCGGGAGAAGACAAGGCTGTTTTCGGGCATGCCGAACCTCGGATTCGCGAACAAAGGGTGGTAGGGGGAAGTAAGCGGCGGCGTCTCCCCCGAGAACGCCGCCGCCCCGAAGGCGCTCAGACCTGGACGAACTCCAGGTCGAGCAGGTCGGCCAGGGCCTTGAGGTCCGCGGCGCGGTGGCCGGTGCCCAGGGCCCAGTGGTGGGAGATGCCGGTGGCGCTCCACTCGTCGGTCCACTCGCCGGGGTCGCGGCCGAAGTCGACACGGGAGGTGGTGTTGCCGATCCGCAGGAGCGGACCCTCGACGGTCCGTCCTTCGGAGGCCAGCAGCGCGAACCGGCCGTCGCGCCGCTGGATGACGCCGAACGCGGTGACGGGTCCGTGCTTGACGTCGAACTCGACGGACACGCCCCAGCCGCGCTTGCCGTGGTAGACGCCGAGCCCGCGCAGCAGCGGCTTGCGGGAGCTGATCGCCAGGTGGGCGGGCCCGTCGTGGCCCATCTCGACATGGCCGCGCGCGAAGTCGAGCGCCTGCAGCTCGGTGAACGAGCCGCCGCCGCCGAGCCGCTGCATGATGAGCATGGCCAGGCTGGTGCGCAGTTCGTACTCGCCGGCCGCGGGCACGCCCCGGGCGGTGAGCAGCGACGCGCCGAGGATCATCCCGGCGCCGAGCCGCTCGTGCAGCTCGCCGTCCAGGCCGCGGTGGTAGTAGGCGAGGCTGTCGAGCTCGAAGTCCTCCACCAGCCGGTCCAGGCCGACCGCGACCCGGGCGGCCCAGTCGAGGTCCTCGGCCTTGACGGTGTCGGCGAGGTCGAAGGTCTCCTCGGCCTCGGCGCGCTTGGCGGCGGCCTGGGCGTCGGTGACCTTCTCGACCCGGACCCGCAGGTCGTCGAACTCCAGCACCTCGACGTGCCCGCCGAAGTTCGCCGACACGAGGGTCAGGTCGGTGGAGACGTCGAGCATGCCCGGGTACAGGTGGCCCATGAGCCCGTGCCTGCCGTTGCGCAGCGCGGCGCGCGCCCCGGCGGCCCGCACCCAGCGGCCGATCTTCGCCCAGGCGCGCTCGTCCTCCAGGTGGCCCGAGACCGAACGGAACGGGACGCCGCAGCGCTGGAAGGCGTTGGCCATCTCCGGCAGGGGGCACGCGCCGCAGTACGCCAGCCACTGGCCGGTGTCGAACGTGGCGTGGTCCATGCTCTCGGTCGGCTGGAGGTTGATGAGCAGGACGGGCGCCCCGCTGCGCTGGGCGATCGGCACCAGCATGGTCGCGGTCATGTAGGTGGTGAGGAAGCCGACGATCAGGTCGCAGCCCGCGGCGCGCAGCCTCTCGGCCGCCGCCGCGCCCTCCTGTGCGTCGGAGACGAAGCCGACGTCGACCACCTCGGCGTCGAACTCGCCCATCCGCTCGGCCACGCGCGCGGCCGAGCGCCGGAGCCGGGGCAGCAACTCGGGGAACTGCGGCCAGTAGGCCCCGAGCCCGCCCGCGACGAGCCCGATCCTCGTCTTCCTCGTGTGCGTCATGCGTCTCTCCTCGATCAGCGCAGGAACGCCGCCGCGACCCCGGCGTCGACCGGGATGTGGAGGCCGGTGGTGTGGGTGAGGTCGCCGCCGGTGAGGGCGAAGACGGCGCCTGCGACGTGTTCGGGCAGGACCTCGCGCTTGAGGAGGGTGCGCTGGGCGTAGAACTCGCCGAGCTTCTCCTCCTCCACGCCGTAGACGGCGGCGCGGTTGGCGCCCCAGCCGGAGGCGAAGATGCCGGAGCCGCGGACCACGCCGTCGGGGTTGATGCCGTTGACGCGGACGCCGTGTCCGCCCAGTTCGGCGGCCAGGAGGCGGACCTGGTGCGCCTGGTCGGCCTTGGTGGCGCTGTAGGCGATGTTGTTCGGCCCGGCGAAGATCGAGTTCTTGGAGGAGATGTAGACGATGTCCCCGCCCATCCCCTGCTCGATCATGACGCGGGCGGACTCGCGGGAGACGAGGAACGAGCCGCGCGCCATGACGTCGTGCTGCAGGTCCCAGTCGGCGACGGTGGTCTCCAGCAGCGGCTTGGACAGCGACAGGCCGGCGTTGTTGACGACGAGGTCGACGCCGCCGAAGGCCAGCACCGCGGCGTCCAGGGCGGCCTGGATCTCGGCCTCGCTGGTGACGTCGGCGGCGACCGCGATCGCCACGTCCTCCCTGCGCAGCGCCTTGGCGCCGAGTTCGGCGGCGACCTTCTCGGCCGCGGCCAGGTCGCGGTCGGCGACGACGACGCAGGCGCCCTCGTCGGCCAGGCGGCGGGCGGTGGCGGCGCCGATGCCCGAACCGCCGCCCGTCACGAACGCCACCCGGGTGGCCAGTGGCTTGGGCTTGGGCATCCGCTGGAGCTTGGCCTCCTCCAGCGACCAGTACTCGATGCGGAACTTCTCCGACTCCTCGATCGGCGCGTAACGCGACACCGACTCGGCGCCGCGCATCACGTTGATCGCGTTGACGTAGAACTCGCCGGCGACGCGCGCGGTCTGCTTGTCGGCGCCGAAGGAGAACATGCCGACGCCCGGCACCAGCACGATCGCCGGGTCCGCGCCGCGCATGGCGGGCGACTCGGGCGTGGCGTGCCGGTCGTAGTAGGCGGCGTACTCCTCGCGGTAGGCGGCGTGCAGTTCCTTCAGGCGGGTCTTGACGTCCTCCAGCGGGGCGTCGGGCGCCAGGTCCAGGACGAGCGGCGAGACCTTGGTGCGCAGGAAGTGGTCGGGGCAGGACGTGCCCAGCGCGGCCAGGCGCGGGTGCTCGGCGCGGGAGACGAAGTCCAGCACCGCCTCGCTGTCGGTGTAGTGCCCGACCTGCGGCTTGTCGGTGGACGCCAGTCCCCGGACCAGCGGGAACAGCGCGGCGGCGCGGGCGTGGCGCTCGGCCTCCGGCAGCGGCTCGTAGCCGGGGATGACGGGCCCGAACGGCTCGTGCCGCCCGTGCTCGGCGAGGTACGCCTCGGCGGTGCGGATGATCTCCAGCGAGTTGGCCTGGCACTCCTCGGAGGTCTCCCCCCACGCGGTGATGCCGTGGCCGCCCAGGATCACCCCGATCGCCCGCGGGTTCTCCGCCTTGATCGCGGCCATGTCCAGACCGAGCTGGAACCCCGGGCGCCGCCACGGCACCCACGCCACCCTGTCCCCGAAGATCCTCCGGGTGAGCTCCTCCCCGTCCTCGGCCGTCGCGATCGCGATGCCGCTGTCGGGGTGGAGGTGGTCCACGTGCGCCGCCTCGACCAGGCCGTGCATGGCCGTGTCGATGGACGGGGCGGCGCCGCCCTTGCCGTGCGCGCAGAAGTCGAACGCGGCGACCATCTCATCCTCGCGCTCGACACCCGGGTAGACCTCCACCAGGGCGCGCAGCCGGTCCAGGCGCAGCACGGCGAGGCCCGCCTCGGTGAGGGTGCCGAGGTCGCCGCCGGAGCCCTTCACCCACATCAGGTCAACGGGCTCGCCGGTGACCGGGTCGGTCTCGCTGCCCTTGGCCGAGGCGTTGCCCCCCGCGTAGTTGGTGTTGCGCGGGTCGGCGCCCAGCTCGTGGCAGCGCGCCAGCAGTCGTTCCACCTGTTCGTTCATGTGTCTCAGGCCCCCCAGCCGGCCTGCGTGCCGCCGACGCGCTCGGCGACGATCTCGTCGAAGTAACCGGAGGCCTTGTACGCGGCGATCGGGTCGCCGGCCAGGCCGTGTTCCTCCCGCCACCGCACCAGCAGCGGCCGGACGTCGGTGTTGTAGGCGTCCATGAAGACGGCGTTGGCGCCCAGCACGTCGCCGGACTCCTGCGCGGCCCTCAGCGCCTCGGTGTCGATGAGCAGCGCCTTGGCCGCGGCCTCCTGGACGTTCATGACCGAGCGGATCTGGCCCTGGATCTTGGGCTCGATGTTGTGGCACTGGTCGAGCATGAACGCCACGCCCGTCTCCGGGTCCAGGCCGCCGCCCCTGATCACCTCGTACATGATCCGGAACAGCTGGAACGGGTCGGCCGCGCCGACCATGAGGTCGTCGTCGGCGTAGAAGCGGGAGTTGAAGTCGAAGCCGCCGAGCCTGCCCTGCCGCAGCAGGAAGGCGACGATGAACTCGATGTTGGTGCCGGGCGCGTGGTGGCCGGTGTCGACGACGACCTGCGCCTTGGGGCCCAGCTCGACGCAGTGGGCGTAGGAGGTGCCCCAGTCCGGCACGTCGGTGGTGTAGAAGGCCGGCTCGAACAGCTTGTACTCCAGCAGGAACCGCTGGCCCTCGCCCAGCCGCCCGTAGACCTCGGCCAGCGCCGCGGCGAGGCGGTCCTGGCGGGCCCGGATGTCGTCCTGTCCGGGGTAGTTGGTGCCGTCGGAGAACCACAGCTTCAGGGTGTCGGAGCCGGTGGCGTCCATGATGTCGACGCACTCCAGCAGGTGGTCGGTGGCCTTGCGGCGCACCCGCGGATCGGGGTTGGTGACCGAGCCCAGCATGTAGTCGTCGTCCTGGAAGACGTTGGAGTTGATCGCCCCGATGCGCACGCCCAGGGAGGAGGCGTGGTCGGCGAGCTTCCCGTAGTCCTCGACCCTGTCCCAGGGGATGTGCAGCGCGACGGTCGGGGCCGCGCCGGTGAAGGCGTGGACCTGCGCGGCGTCGGCGAGCTTCTCGAAGGGGTCGCGGGGCACCCCCTGCTGGGCGAACACCTTGAACCGGGTCCCGGAGTTGCCGTAGGCCCAGGAGGGTGTCTCGATGGCCAGGGCGTCAAGCCCGGCCTTGATGTCAGTCATGGTCTCAATCCCCGAATCAGCAGGTGGCAAGGGTTTTCAGTCGAGGTGGAAGACTTCGGTGAGGGGCCTCATGCCCTCGTCGGGCGCGCCGTCCAGCTCCTCGAAGAAGGGGGACATCTCGGCCTGCCAGCGGGCGTTGACCTTCGTGCGGGCCATGCCGTCCAGCGCGGCCTGGAAGTCGTCGGTCTCCAGGTAGCCCACGAGCAGCCCGTCCTCGCGCAGGAAGAGCGAGTAGTTGTGCCAGCCGGTGTCGCGCAGGGCCGCGAGCATGTCGGGCCACACCTGGGCGTGGCGCGCGGCGTACTCCTCGCGCTTGTCCTCGCGCACCTTCAGCAGGAAGCACACGCGTCGGCGCATGGGGGTTCCTCCGGGTGGAAGGCCGGGCCCCCTCCCTCCCCGTCCGAGGGAGGGGCCCGGACGGATCAGAAGTCGTAGTCGTCGATGTTGCCCTTGTCGAAGGTGAAGGGCGGGCCGAGGATCACCTCGCCGTTGGCGCCGATGGTCTTCTCACCGAGGCGGCCTGCCTTGAACTTCTCGCCCTCGGCGCCGGTGATCTGGCCGGAGGCCAGGGCCGCGGCCGCGTAGGAGGCCAGGTAGCCCAGGTCCTTGGGGTTCCACAGGGCGAACTCGGCGACCGTGCCGTCCTTGACGAACTTGCGCATCTGGTTGGGGGTGCCGAGGCCGGTCACGACGACCTTGCCCTTGTACTGGGAGCTGGAGATGTACCGGGCCGCGGCGGCGATGCCGACCGTGGTCGGGGCGATGATGCCCTTGAGGTTCGGGTACGCCTGGAGCAGGCCCTGGGTCTGCTGGAAGGACTTCTGGTCGTCGTCGTCGCCGTAGGCGACCTTGACGAGCTTGAGGCCGGAGTACTCCGGCTTCTTCAGCTCGTCCTTCATGAACTCGATCCAGGTGTTCTGGTTGGTGGCGTTGGCGGTCGCCGACAGGATCGCGATCTCGCCCTTGCCGCCGATCTGGTCCGACAGCAGCTTGATCTGGCTGCGGCCGATCTCCTCGGAGCTGGCCTGGTTGATGAACAGGTCGCGGCAGTCGGGGTTGGTGTCGGAGTCGTAGGCGACGACCTTGACGCCCTTGCTGCGCGCCTGGTTGAGCGGGCCGCACACGGCGTTGGCGTCGTTGGCGGCGATGAGGATGGCGTCGTGGCCCTGCTGCACGAGGGTGTTGACGTAGGAGACCTGGGAGGAGGCCGAGGCGTCGGACGGGCCGACCTCCTTGGCCGAGCCCTTGAACTCGCCGGCCGCGTCGATGCCCGCCTTGTCGACGATCGTCTCGTAGGGGTTGTTGATCTGCTTGGGCAGGAAGGCGAGCTTCAGGCCCTCCTTGAGGGGGGCGTTGGGGTCGGCGGTCGCCTTGGCTCCGGAGCCGGCGGAGGTGTCGGTGGAGGTGGAGTCCTTGGTGGTGCCGCCGCAGGCGGCCAGGCTGAGGGCCAGGACGCTCGCGGTCGCCAGGGAGAGAACGGATCTCACGCCGCGGATACGGACGTTCATCTTCGGTGCCTTCCGGGGGTCAGGGTGGGAGGGGTGGTGCGCGTCCGGTATCAGGTGGACGCTTGTCTTCGTGCTCTGGCCTCCCGGACGACCGAGGTCAGCCGGGGGGTGAGCACGGAGACGATGAGGAGGAGTCCGGTGACGATCGCCTGGATCTCGGTCGAGACGTCGTCGAGCATGAGGAGGTTGCGCAGCACGCCGATGAGCAGCACGCCGGCGATCACGCCGCCGAGGGTGCCCTTGCCGCCGTCGAAGTCGACGCCGCCCAGCAGCACCGAGGCGATGACGGTCAGCTCCAGGCCGGTGCCGTTGTCGGCGCGGGCGCTGCCGTAGCGCAGGGTGAAGACGATCCCGGCGAAGGCCGCGACCAGCCCTGCCACGACGAACAGCAGCAGCTTGATCCGCTTGACGCGGATGCCGGCGAAGAACGCCGCCTCCTCGGAGCTGCCGATGGCGAAGAGGGAGCGGCCGAAGCCGGTGGCGTGCAGCAGCAGCGCGGTGGCCACGGCCAGCACGGCGAACAGCGCGACCGGGTAAGGGATGGGCGTGCCGGGCACGTCGGAGACGGCCAGGTCGGCGTACCGCTGGGGGAACTGGGAGATCGCCTCGGTGCCGAGCACCACGTACGCCAGGCCCCGGTAGAGGGTGAGCGTGCCGATGGTGACGGCCAGGGACGGCAGTCCCAGCCTGGTGACGAGCAGCCCGTTGATCAGCCCGCAGACCACGCCGACCACCAGGACGAACGGGACGATCGTCTCGAACGCCCAGCCGGCGTTCCACAGGGAGCCGGTCAGCGCGCTGGCCAGGCCCAGCACCGAGGCCACCGACAGGTCCACCTCGCCGCAGACCACCAGCAGCGTCATCGGCAGCGCGATGAGCGCGATCTCCCCCAGGTCGCCCAGGGCGAAGGAGAGGTTGCCGGTGTTGGCGAAGTCGGGGTTGCCGCCGGCGCCCGCGAGGAACACCGCGACGAGCAGGACGGTGACCAGCACGTCCCAGCGGACGAAGCGGCCCAGGGAGTTCTCGGTCTTGAGGCTAAGAGCCATGGTGTGCGCTCCTCTTGCGCAGGACCCGCGCCATCCGCAGGGCCAGCAGCCGGTCCACGCTGATCGCCAGCAGGAGCAGCAGGCCCGTCAGGGCGTCCTGCCAGAACGAGTTGACCTTCAAGACGACCAGCACGCTGCCGATCGTGGTGAGCAGCAGCGCGCCCAGCGCCGCGCCGTAGACCGAGCCGACGCCGCCGACGATCGCGACGCCGCCGACCACGACCGCGCTGACGACCTTGAGCTCCCAGCCGTTGGCGGCGTCGGCGACCACGGTGCCGAACCGGGCCAGCCACAGCACGCCGGCCAGGCCCGCCAGCAGGCCGCTGGCCACGTAGGCGGTCAGCACCCGGCGGCGGATCGGGACGCCGGCCAGGCGGGCGGCCTCGGGGCTGGAGCCGATGGCGTAGAACTCCCGGCCCGAAGGGTAGGCCCGCAGGTAGTAGCCGACCACGGCCATCACGGCCACCGCGATGAGCGGCAGGTAGGGCACGCCCAGCACGTTGCCGCTGCCCAGGTCCAGCAG
>JAFACJ010000537.1 GCA_023425615.1 Actinomycetes bacterium | reverse complement strand
GGCGCATGTGGGTGGTGGCGTTGGAGACGTCGCCGGTGCCGGCCTCGCCCTTGGAGCGGATCATGGCCGCGCCCTCGGTGATGCGGCGCAGCGCCTCGCCGAGGTTGGTGGCGCCGCAGACGAAGGGGACGGTGAAGGCCCACTTGTCGATGTGGTTGACGTAGTCGGCGGGGGTGAGGACCTCGGACTCGTCGATGTAGTCGACGCCGAGGGCCTGGAGCACCTGGGCCTCGACGAAGTGGCCGATCCTGGCCTTGGCCATGACCGGGATCGACACGGCCTCGATGATGCCGTCGATCATGTCGGGGTCGCTCATCCGGGAGACGCCGCCCTCGACGCGGATGTCGGCGGGCACGCGCTCCAGGGCCATGACGGCGACGGCGCCGGCGTCCTCGGCGATCTTGGCCTGCTCGGGCGTGACCACATCCATGATCACCCCGCCCTTGAGCATCTCCGCCATGCCGCGCTTGACACGGGCGGTGCCGGTGGCGGCGGTGTTGTCGGCGGGGGAAGTGGCAGTCACGGGATGGTTCCTTTGATTCGTCTGATTCGTCGCCAATGGGCGACGTTTGTCCTTCTCCATGATATTGCCTGACCCTCGCCGCCTCACCCGGCACCCTGTCAGGTGGAGCCGGGTTTTCCTCACGGGATGAAGGGTTTGCCGTCGTTGACGAGGACCACCCAGACCTGTCCCGCGGCGAAGGTCATCCGCTCGCCCTGCTCGGTGGTGAAGACGGTGCCCTTGCGGGCCGAGGGGCGCGACCAGGTGCACTCGTAGGCCATCCCGTCGCGCAGGACGAGGGCGCGGCCCTTGCCCGTGGTGTGCAGCAGCGGGGTGTAGGAGCCCAGGAAGTCGTGGAACCGCGACCGCGTGGTCTTGACGTACTGGACGACGATCGTCCGGCCGCCCAGGATGCCGCCCTCGGCCGCGGTGTTGGGGATCCCGTTGTGGTAGCTCAGCCAGCGCTTCTGCTGGACCGACCACTTGAAGGTGAGGCGTTCGGCGGGCCAGCGGGCGGTGAACTGCTTGAGCGGGCGCCCGCCCTGGGGGGCCGGCCCGAACCGGAAGCCGATGTCGCGGGCACGGCCCGCCCCGCGCGCCTGGCGCAGGAGGCTCTTGACGTCGCCGAAGAGGTTGTAGGGCGCCACCCGCCCGGCGCCGTAGCGGAAGTATCCGCTCGCGCCGTTGTCCTCCGAGATGTCGATCAGGCTGGCGGCGCGGATGAGCGGCTTCATCTTGCCCTGGACGCCGGAGAAGGCGAGGGCGGGCTTGCCGAACTGGCGCAGGAGGTGCAGGTCGGAGATCCGCGCGCTGCGCACGGGGCCCACCCGGCGCGGGAACCTCGAGCAGAAGATCGCCATGATCCGGGTCTCGCCGCCCTCGACCTGCTCGATGTAGACGATGTCGGCCGAGCGCAGCCCCTCCTGGGGGTGGGCGGGCCGGGTGTTGTCGATCTTGACGGCCAGCACCCGGTGCCGCAGGCCCGTGCTCCCGCCGGTGAACGGGTGGCGGTCAAGGCCCGTGGGCGTCGGGGTGGGGGTGGGCGTGGGAGTCGGCGACCCCGCCTGCGGCGTGCTCTTCGGCCCGTCACCACCGGAGGAGGAGCAGCCGGCCGCACCGGTGATCAGACCGGCGAGGGCGAGCGTGAACCTCCGCCGTGAGACACGGAAAACCATGAGCACCTTTCGTCTCGACGACACGCCGCGACGAACATACCGGAATTACAACACTTCAGGCGCAGCATCATCTATTTCAAAGAACTCCGGCAGCGGTGCCCGCCCCGCCAGCGGCAGGACCCGCGCCAGCACCCGGCGGCGGGCGATCCGCGTCGTGGCCACCGCGTCGTTGTAGAAGCGCCGGGCGAAGGCGACCTTCTGCGCCGCCGCCTCCAGCTCCTCCAGCAGCGCCGCCGCCTCGCCCTCCTCCATCGCCCGCCGGAACCCCGGCTGCTCCACCGCCGCCCGCAGCGCCCGCGACAGGGCGCTCTCGGCGAACTCACGGGCCTCGGCGTCGGCGGTGCGGGCCTGGTGCGCTGCCGTCGCCAGCACCAGGCTGGTGGCCGGGTCCAGCAGCCGGGAGGCTGCCAGCTCCAGGGTGACCGCGGCCCGCCGCACCAGCGCCGCGTCCAGCCCGGCACGGGCAAGGTCGACCCTGGCGTGCAGCCGGTCGAGCCGGCCCGCCCGCCAGGACAGATAGGTGCTGACCAGGAAGAGCCCCGCCAGGACCAGCAGGATGTTCAAGACGAGATCCATCAGGAGGCCGACTCCACCACCCCGGCCGCGCCGACCGCGACCGTCTCATAGACGTGCACGACGTCGCGGGCCACCGTCGACCAGTCGTAGGCGCGCACCGCCGTCCGCGCCGCCTTGGACAGCTCCTTGCGCCGCGCCGGGTCGTCCAGCAGCGCGCCCGCCGCCTCGGCCAGCGCGGCGGCGTCGCCGACGGGGAAGAGCATCCCGGCGCGGCCGTCCTGGAGCACCCGGCGGAAGGCCTCGATGTCGCTGGCCAGGATCGGGGCGCCCGAGGACATCGCCTCGGTGAGCACGATGCCGAAGCTCTCCCCGCCCAGGTTGGGCGCGACGAAGACGTCGACCGAGTGGTAGGCGCGGATCTTGTCGTCCTCGCTGACCATGCCCAGCGGCACCACCCTGTCGCGCAACTCGGGCGGCACCTTGGCCAGCACGTCGTCGGCGTCGCCCGGACCGGCCACCAGCAGGCGCAGGTCGGGCCGCCGCGCGCCGAGCGTCTCGAAGGCGCGCAGCAGCACCTGAAGGCCCTTGCGCGGCTCGTCCATCCGGCCCAGGAAGCCCAGCGCCGGACCGTCGTCCTTGCCGCCCCAGCCGGGCAGCGGCTCGGCCGCCGCGTACCGCTCGGTGGCCACCCCGTTGGGGATGAGGACGGCGTCGCCGCCCAGATGCTCCACCAGGGTGTTGCGGGCGGCCTCCGAGACCGCGATCCGGCCGGTGATCTTCTCCAGCGCGCTCTGCAGGATCGGCGCCGAGACGCTCACCGCGCGCGACTTCTCATAGGAGGCGTGGAACGTCGCCACGATCGGCCCGTCGGCGGCCCAGCAGGCCAGCAGGCCGAGACTCGGGGCGGCTGGCTCGTGGATGTGCAGCACGTCGAAACCGCCCTCGCGGATCCAGCGGCGCACCCGGCCGGCCGACAGGAACCCGAACGCCAGCCGCGCCACCGACCCGTTGTAGGG
>JAFACJ010000453.1 GCA_023425615.1 Actinomycetes bacterium | reverse complement strand
CATCCGCCGTCGGCGCGGGCGTCCTCGCCCTCGCCGTCAGCACCCCCGCCTTCGCCGTCACCGGCCACTGGACGCTGACGGGTCCTGCCGCGGGCAGCACGGTCACCGCCTCCGCCACCGGCGGCCTCACCCTCCTGGTCAGCGGCAACCCCGTGGCCAGCTGCTCCACCGCCAACGCCAGCGGCAAGGTCGCCCCCGCCACTCCCAACACCTGGGTCTCGACTCCGCCTTCGAGCGGGGGCGACCCGGTCATCACCAACCTCTCCGTCACGACGAGCGGTTGTAACACCACCACTTCCCCCATCCTGCCCTTCACCATGACGCAGAACGGCACGGCGGCGCTCTACGTCACCGGCGTGACCAACGCCGGCACGACGCCGGGTGAGATCCGCGGGCTCTCGGTCAAGGGGACCGCCCTGGGCGGCCTGTGCACCGTCCAGGTCGACGGCCCCGGCGGCGCCAACTCCAAGACCGGTGTCATCGGCGGCACCTACAGCGGCGGCGTCATCGCCACCACCGGTGCCAGCAACATGACGATCATCAGCGCCAGCGCCTTCTGCACCCTCGGCGGCATCAGCGTGGGCAACTCCGCCAGCCTGAGCGGCAGCTTCACCGTCACGAGCTCCCCCGTCCCGGTCGTCACCGCGGTCACCCCCTGACCCATCGGTTCGACCCGCGGAACGAGGGCCGCACAGCCGTCCACGGCCGTGCGGCCCTCATCCGTCCCCCGGGGGCGGGTTCGGCGCGGGGTCGGAGAACGGTCGCGAACGTGCGCGGGTGCTAGCTTCTCTCCCGTGGTGGAGCACCAAGAGAAGACCAAGGCGGCCTACGACGGGATCGTCGAACTGTACGCGTCGCTGTTCGCCGACCGGCTGGAGACGCGGCCGTTCGCGCGGGCCATGGTCGGCGGCTTCGCCGAACTGGTGCGCGAGACGGGGAACCCTCGGGCGGCCGACGTCGGATGCGGGCCCGGACATCTCACGGCCATGCTCCACGACCTGGGACTGGACGCCTTCGGGCTCGACCTCTCCCCCGCCATGGTCGACCACGCCCGGCGCGCCCATCCGGCGCTGCGCTTCGAGGAGGCCCGGATGGAGGCCCTGCCGATCGAGGACGGCGCACTCGGCGGCGTGCTTGCCTACTACTCGATGATCCACACCCCTCCCGGGGAACTACCCGCGCTCCTCGCCGAGCAGGTGCGCGTCCTGGCACCAGGCGGCCTGCTCCTTGTCTCGTTCTTCGCCACCGACGGCCCCGACCCGATCCGCTTCGACCACAAGGTGGCCCCCGCCTACAGCTGGCCGGTGAACCGTTTCGCCGACCTGCTGTCCGGCGCCGGACTCACCACATTCGCCCAGTTGCTCCACGACCCGGCCTCCGAACGCGGCTTCCTAGACGCCCACCTGATGGCCCGCCTCCCCTAGAACGTACCCGTGGCCTTCAGGGTGGGCTGGTGGGGGAAGAGCGAAGGCAGCGCTGTAGGGAGGTCGGCGTTCGTCGGTGGGGTGCCGTCCAGCCACTTGTCGCGCTCGGCGTCCAGTTCGTCCGCGCCCACGACCAGGAAGGGCGGCCGGGCGCCCGTCCCCGGGCCGGGAGGGGAGGGACGTGGCGGTGGCGCCGGTTTTCGCGGTAGCCGTGCGAGACGGGCGCGGACCTCGGCCGCGGCCTCGTCCCCGCTGGTGCCCCGCAGGTCGCCGGTGAGGAGTTTCACCGCGACGTCGCGTTCGATCCGCAGGTCGCGGGCCTCCGTCCCCGGCGGGTACGTTCGGAATGTCCACGGCCACGGGGAGGGTCACGGCGTGAGAGCTGCCATGCGTCCGTACACCGGTGACGATGACCTAAGGGCGATGCAGGACCTGACCGGGCGTGTGTGGTCCTTCGCCGCTCCCCATCACCTCGGTGATCTGGCCTGGGGGCGTTTCATGTACCCGCGGGACGCCGCCGACTGGCCGATCGTCCTGTGGGAGAGCGGCGGGCGGGTCGTCGCCTGGGCCTGGGGGCGGCTTCCCGACGACCTCAGGCTCCAGGTGGATCCGGGGTTTCCCGAACTCGTCGATGAGGCGCTGGAGTGGCTGGGAAAGCTGGGCGGGGACGGCGAGCTTCTCGTCCTGGACCGCGAGACCGGTCTGCGTGAGGCCCTGTCCCGTCATGGGTTCCGGGAGCGCAAGGACGCCCCCTATTTCGCCTACCACTCCCGTTCTCTCGAAGGTCTCCCGCCGGTGTTCCTCCCGGAGGGGCTCCGCGTCCGGGCCGTGGCGGACGGTGAGCAGGACCTCCGGCGGCGGGTGGCGGTGCATCAGGCCGCCTGGGGGTCGCGCAAGGTGACGGAGGAGTCCTACCGGGCGGTGATGGCGGCCTGGCCCTACCGGCACGGGCTCGACTGGGTCGTCGAGGACGATGACGGGCTCTTCCTGGCCAGCTGCCTGATCTGGCATGACGAGGTGAACGGCGTCGGTCTCATCGAACCCGTGGGGACGCATCCCGACCACCGCCGCCTCGGCCTCTCCCGTGCCGTCTGCACCGCCGCCCTGTACGCGTTGAAGGAGCACGGCGCGCATACCGCCATCGTCTGCCCGCGCGGTGACTCCGCCTATCCCGTCCCCCAGCGCCTGTACCGTGCGCTGGGCTTCACCCAGTACGCCAGGACCCTCACCTACGTCCTGTCGCCCTGACCGCGTTCGCGCCAGGCCAGGGCGCCGGGGAGGACGGGGAGCCAGAACGTCAGGACGCGGTGGACGACGACCGCGACGACCGACTCGGTGACGCCGCCGCCCAGCATCACCAGGGCCAGGACCAGGACGGGTTCGACGACGCCGATGCCCGCGGGCAGGGGGCCGAGCAGCCGTAGCGGGACGGTGGCCAGGAAGACGGCCGCGAGGGTCCCGGAGCCGGCCTCCACACCGACGGCGTGGGCGGTGGCGAGGAAGGCGAAGAGGGAGGTGCCGGTGACGGCGGTGCTCCCGGCCAGGAGGGCGGCGGTCCGGGCGGGGTTCGAC
>JAFACJ010000427.1 GCA_023425615.1 Actinomycetes bacterium | reverse complement strand
CCTTCGACCGGGGCGAGCCCGACGACCTGTTGGAGGAGCTGGTGGAGGCGCGGCTGCTGGAGGTGGTGCGCTGTCAGGACAGCGGCCGGATGAGCTTCCAGCCGCCCGGACTCGTCCGCTGTTTCGCCAAAGAGCTCACCTCCAGGACAGAAGTGGGAAATCCCACCGAGGACAGGGGCTGATCGCGGGTGCTGTTCCCTGGGGCGAGCCATGACGAGAACCGCGTTTTCGTATACCCACCCGTCCTTGACGACCGCTTTGGTTGCCATGGAACGGGGCAAACACGAGCAAGATCAAAATTTCCCACGAACGGCCGGAAAATGTAAGGATCTTGCGTCGATCCTTTTCAGGGTCTGACCGGCCTGACAACCCCCCACGACAGGAGGACTCCCGTGCTGGATGCAGTGGACTCCGTGCTGGTCCGCGAGCTCCAGCGGGACGGCCGGGCGACGTTTCAGGCTCTCGCCGACCGCGTCGGGCTCTCTCGCACCGCCGTTCGCGCCCGAGTGCAGGGGCTGCTCGAACACGGCGTCGTCCGGGTGGTGGGCATCGTGCACGCGCAGGTCATCGGCGCGGGCGCGGTAGGCCATCTGACCGTGGTCAGCACGGGTCCGTCCCGCGACGTCGCCCTCGAACTGGCCAAACATCCCGCGATCTGCTTCGCCGGCCTGACCACCGGCCCGCACGCCGTGGTCGCCGAGGCCCGCGCCCGTGACGACGCGGCGCTCGCCGTCGTCGTCGACGACATCAGGCAGCTGCCAGGTGTGGCCTCGGTGGAGGTGTTCCGCTCCGTCGAGGTGGTCAAGGACGCGCACTCGGTGGTGCGCCAGCTCGGCGAGGTCATGCTCGACGACATCGACTGGCGGCTGCTGCAGGAGCTGCAGCGCGACGGCCGCGCCCCCTACACCAGGCTGGCCGGGATCATCGGGCTGTCCCAGGCGGCCACCAGGGCGCGGGTGGTGCGGTTGATGCGCTCGGGTGTCATCCAGGTGACCGGCCTCGCCGATCCGGCCGCCCTGGGCAGCCTGGAGCTCGCCGGGTTCGGTGTGGTCACCGGTTCGGCGGTGCGCCGGGTGGCCGGGGACCTGGGCGCGCTGGAGTCGGTGCGCTACCTCTCGGCCGGCTTCGGCAGGTTCGACCTCGTCGGCCGGATCGAGGCGGGCTCGGCGGCGGAACTGGTGGACGCGCTGGACACGGTGCGCGCGGTGGACGGGGTGCGGGAACTGGACTCCTGGCACATGCTGGACATCGTGAAGGAGTCCTACGCCGCCGATCTGCCCGACCGCTGACGCCCTGGCCGCGGGTCAATCGTCTACATGACTAGTTACAACCGGTGGCTTTCCGTCATGTACCAGCCTCGCGGCCTCCGGTGCCATACCGTCGGAGCATGAATCTACGGCAGTTGCGCTATGTCGTGGCCACCGCCGACCACGGCACGATGACGTCGGCGGCACAGGCGCTCTACGTAGCCCAGCCGGCGCTCTCCCGTGCCGTGCGGGAACTGGAGCGCGAGCTGGGGACCGAGTTGTTCGCCAGGTCGGGCAGGGGAGTGGTGCTCACCTCCGTGGGCGAGCAGGTGGTCCGCCAGGCGCGGATCGCGCTGGACGCTGTCGACGCCATCGAGGCGGTGACCCGCGGCAGCGGCAGGGGAGCCGAGCTGCGGATCGCCGCGACCCCCATCCTGGAGCCGGAGCTGACCGCCAGGCTGCTGCCGCGCTTCGCACGCGACCAGCCCGCCGTGCGGGTCAGGGTGGTGCGCTGCGAGGGCAGGGACGCGGTCGGCGCCGCGATCCGCGCGGGCCGCGCCGATCTCGCCGTCAGCGACCTGCCCGTCCCCGGCGACCTGGCCGCCCATCCGCTGGAGCAGCGGGAGGTGGTGCTGGTCTCGGGGCCCGCCCTCAAGCTGCGCGACCCGGTGCCGCTGGCGGCCCTGGACGGGCTGCGGCTGATCATGCCGACGAAGGGCACGGCGCGGCGTGCCGAGATCGACGCCATGCTGGCCAGGATCGGCGCGACCGCGGTGGTGGCGGTGGAGTCCGACGAGCGCGCCTCCTGGCCCGGCTGGGTGCGGGCAGGCCGCGGCTCCCTGCTGTGGTACCGCAACCAGATCGAGGACACCGAGGGGCTGGTCGTGCGGTCGCTGATCCCGCCGATCACCCGCACGATCGGGCTGGTGCACGCCCACCGGCCGCTCCCGCAGGTGGCCAGGGAGTTCCTCGCCTACGCCAAGGAGAACATCGGCTAGCCGCCGTCGCGTCCGGAGAGCGCCGCCACCCGGGCGAGCGCGCCGCGGGCCCCCGCCACGTCGTGGACCCGGAACACCCGGGCGCCCAGCCAGGCCGAGACGCCCAGGACCGCCATCGTGCCCACGCCGCGCTTGTCCACGGGGCGGCCCAGCGACTCGCCGATGAAGTCCTTGTTGGACACCGCCACCAGCACCGGCCAGCCGGTGCCGACCAGTTCGCCGAGCCGGCGGCTGATCTCCAGGGACTGGCGGGTGTTCTTGCCGAAGTCGTGGGCGGGGTCGATGAGGATGCCCTCGCGGGGGACGCCGAGGGCGACGGCGCGTTCGGCCTCGGCCGTGACATGGGCGATGACCTCGGCCACCACGTCGTCGTAGCCGACCCGGTGCGGCCGGGTGCGCGGCTCCTGCCGGCCGGCGTGCGCGCAGACCAGCCCGAGGCCGTGCTCGGCGGCGACGGCCGCCAACTCGGGGTCGGGGCCGCCCCAGGTGTCGTTCAGCAGGTCGGCCCCGGCCCTGGCGACGGCGTCGCCGACCTCCGCGCGCCAGGTGTCCACACTGATGACGACGCCGGGGTGGCGCTCCCGCACGGCGGCCACGGTGTCGACGACACGGCGTAGTTCCTCGGTGACGTCCACCTCGTCGCCGGGCCCCGCCTTCACCCCGCCGATGTCGATGATGGCGGCGCCCTCGGCGACGGCGCGGTCGACCGCGGCCAGCGCGGCGTCGAAGGCGTAGGTGGAGCCCCGGTCGAAGAAGGAGTCGGGGGTGCGGTTGACCACCGCCATGATCGAGTGTTCGCCCAGGTCACGCCCGCCCAGCCGGAGCGGTGCCGTGCGGCCGGTGCCTTCCATCGCTGCCTCCGCGCAGGTGTTCCTTTTGATCCTCAGAGGGTCACATACCGAGGCGCCGTAGCGCGAACCGGGATGGGAACGGTGCATCTCTTCGGGTTCTAAAGAGCCCCCGGACTACTCAGAAGTATCAATAGGTGGCTAACCTCGTCTTTCACACATTTATTGTGTGTTTGTTCCTGATAAGGAGTGCCCTCGGGCACATCAGAGGGGGGTTCCGCTGACCAGGCGAGCGCTCATCACCGGCATCACCGGCCAGGACGGCTCCTACCTCGCCGAGCACCTGCTCGAGCAGGGTCACGAGGTCTGGGGACTGGTGCGAGGCCAGGCCAACCCCCATGTGGCGAGGCTGCGCAAGCACATCGGCGAAGTCAAGATCATCACGGGTGATCTGCTGGACCAGGGGTCGCTCATCTCCGCCGTCGAGCAGGTGCAGCCGGACGAGGTGTACAACCTCGGCGCCATCTCCTACGTCCCGATGTCCTGGCAGCAGGCCGAGCTGACCGCGGGCGTCACCGGCATGGGTCCGCTGCGGATGCTGGAGGCCATCCGGGTCGTCAGCGGGATCAGCGCGTCGCGCACCGCCGACCCGCGCTCCCAGATCCGCTTCTACCAGGCGTCGTCCTCGGAGATGTTCGGCCAGGTCAGGGAGACCCCGCAGAGCGAGCTGACGCCCTTCCACCCGCGCAGTCCGTACGGTGTCGCCAAGACCTACGGCCACTTCATCACCCAGAACTACCGCGAGTCCTACGGGATGTTCGCCGTCAGCGGGATCCTGTTCAACCACGAGTCGCCGCGGCGCGGGGCGGAGTTCGTCACCCGCAAGGTCAGCCTCGGCGCCGCCCGCATCAAGCTGGGGCTGGCCACGGAGCTGCGCCTGGGCAATCTGGAGGCGCGCCGGGACTGGGGCTTCGCCGGCGACTACGCCAAGGCGATGCGGTTGATGCTGGCCCAGGAGCGGCCCGAGGACTACGTGATCGGCACCGGTGTCACCCGCTCCGTGCGCGATCTGGTCGAGCTCGCCTTCTCCTGCGCCGGGCTGAACTGGGAGGACCACGTCGTCCTCGACGCCAGGTACACCCGGCCCGCCGAGGTCGACCTGCTGTGCGCCGACCCCAAGAAGGCGCGCGAGCAGCTCGGCTGGGAGCCGGAGGTGTCGTTCGAGGAACTGGTGGCCATGATGGTGGAGTCCGACCTGGCCCTGCTGTCCTTCTCCAACCGTCCGGAGGAGGAGCCTTTCAGCCCCGACCACTGGTGACGGTGGAAGGAACCTTCCACCCCGCCGGCCCCCATCGGCCAGCGGCTTGTTGCGGCAGGTGCGGCTCCCCCAGCGTGGGGGCATGTGCAACGATCATGAGCTCCCCCCCGGCGGTGGCGCGGACGCTGGAGGCCTACCGCGCCGTCGTCGCCGAGAACGGCGCCAACTGGCGCGAGTCGGCGAGGTCGCTCTACGGGCCGCTCGTGCCCTACCTGCGGTTCGTGCGGCACACCGAGCTGCTGGCAGGACCGGTCGCCGCGACGCTGGCCGCCGGCGGTTCGCTGACCGAGGCGATCGACGGCGCGCCCGACGGCGACCTGGACGCGGCGTTCCGCGACGCCCTGCGCGGG
>JAFACJ010001204.1 GCA_023425615.1 Actinomycetes bacterium | reverse complement strand
CTACGAGCCCGACCTCGATCCCGACGGCACCTACGACGTCCGCTCCATCACCGTGGCGGTGCCGCTGGCCGGTGCCCCGCGGCTGGCGGTCCGGATGTCCTTCCCGCCCGCCGGTGCCGACGGCAGGACCGTCGCCCGGTGGGCCGCGCAGGTGCGCGACCGCGCCGCGGAGGTCGCCGACCTGATCCAGATCCGGTTCGGCCAGGACCGTGTGCTGGGCTGAGCCGCTCACCTTCAACGACTGCGAGGAGAGACATGACCGCCAGAGTCACCTCCCTGGGCTATCTACAGTTCACGGCCACCGATCTCGACCACTGGCAGGACTTCGGCCAGCGGGTGCTCGGGATGATGGCCGACCGCAAGGACGGCGACCGCCTGCTGTTCCGGCTGGATGAGAAGACCTACCGGATCGAGGTGCGCCGCGGCGAGCGGGGCGGCGTCACCGCGGCCGGCTGGGAGACGAGGGGACCCGCCGAACTCGCCGAACTGGAGGCGCGCCTGGTGGCCGCCGGGTATGAGGTGACCCGGCCGGGAGAGGCGGTGGCCAAGGAGCGGATGGTCTCGGACCTGATCCGGTTCCGCGACCCCGACGACTGCTACGACCACGAGATCTTCTGGGGTCTGAGCACCTCCTCGGCACGGTTCGCCTCCCCGGTCGGCGCGGAGTTCGTCGCCGGGACCGAAGGCGTGGGGCACGTGCTGCAAGTGGTCTCTGACCGTGCCCGCTATGAGTCGCTCTTCCTCGACGTGCTGGGCTTCCGGCTCTCCGACCACATCGATCTGGCTCCGGGCCTGGCCGCGACGTTCCTGCACTGCAATCCGCGCCACCACTCCTTCGCCTTCACCCCGAAGGTGGAGGGCCGCCCGCTGGGCGTGGGCCACTTCATGCTGGAGGTCACCGACCTCGATGTGATCGGCCGGGCGATGGAGCACATCGAGGACGAGCCGCACCGGCTGCTGAAGACGTTCGGCCGGCACAGCAACGACCGGATGACGAGCTTCTACCTGCTGACCCCGTCCGACGTGGGACTGGAGTTCGGCACCGGCGGCATCAAGATCGACGACGAGACCTGGACCCCCACGCGGTACGACACCCCGCACCTGTGGGGCCACCACTCCGTCGATCACCACTGACCTGATGGCCACACCAGAAAGGAAGACGCCATGAACGCCGTGCTTGACCGCGTGATGCAGCACGCCGAACTGCTGGAGAGCGACGGTCCCGTCTCGGAGGAACTCGGCAGGGTCAGCGACGCGGTCGCCGACGTGCTGCGCGAGTCCGGGGTGATGCGGATGCTCCAGCCCCGTGACTTCGGAGGCCTGGAGTCCCACCCGACCGACTTCCTGCGCACCGCCTTCGAGATCGGCGCGCGCCACGGCGCGGCCGGCTGGATCACCGGCGTGGTGGGCGTGCATCCGCACGAGCTCGCCCAGGGCGACCTGCGGATGCAGCGCGAGATCTGGGGCGAGGACCCGGACACCTGGGTCGCCTCGCCGTACGCCCCGATGGGCAGGGCGCGGCCGGTGGAGGGCGGCTACATCTTCAACGGCCGCTGGCCGTTCTCCTCGGGCACCGACCACTGCCAGTGGGTGATGATCGGAGGTCTGATCACCGACCAGGAGGGCGAGGTCACCGACCGGGAGACGATCCACTTCGTCCTCCCGCGCAGCGACTACGAGATCCTGCACGACTCCTGGGACGTCATCGGACTGCGCGGCACCGGCAGCAAGGACATCCTCGTCAAGGACGCCTTCGTGCCCGAGCACCGGCTGATCCGGACCGACCCGATCACCGACGGCAGCGCCGGCAGGATCGCGGGCCGTGACGCGCCGCTGTATGCGATGCCGCGCAACGTGATGTTCTCCGGCGCCGTCACCACGGCGACGATCGCGCTGGCCCAGGGCACCCTGGCCGCGTACGTCAAGTGGACCAGGGAGCGCAGCAGCCGGTTCGGCTCCGCCAGCAGCGACCCGTTCCAGCTCTCCGTGCTGGCCCCGGCGGCCGCGGACATCGACGCCAGCATCGGTCACGTCCTGCACGACATGGACCGGGCGTTCGACGCCGTCTCCTCCGGACGGCTGCTCACCCTGTCCGAGCGCGCCGAGATCCGCCGCAACCAGGTCTCCGCCTCGCACCGCGCGGCTGCGGCGGCCGACGAGATCTTCAAGGTCAGCGGCGGCTCCCAGCTGCACGCGAAGAACCCGATGCAGCGCATGTGGCGCGACTGCCAGAGCGCCCTGCACCATGTGCAGAACTACTCCGGCCCGCTGTACCAGGCATACGGCATGAACTACTTCGGCGGCGAGATGCCCGCGGCGGTGAAGGTCTGATGACGGCCGGCGTCCGCGCACCGCTCACCCGGGAGTCCACGTCACGGTTCGTCACGGTCGACGGTGCCCGCATCCACTACCACGAGGCGGGCACCGGCCCGGAGGTCCTGCTGTGCGTCCACGGCGGGGCGCCCGGTGCCTCGGGCTGGGGCAACTTCGGCACCAATCTCGCGGAGCTGTCACGGCACGCCCGGGTCCTGGTCGTCGACCTGCCCGGCTACGGCGGGTCCGACCCCATCGACCTGTCCGGCGGCAAGTACCGGCCCTACGCCGATGTGTTCGCCGCGATGCTGTCGGAGCTGGGCGTCGAGCGGGCGAGCGTGGTCGGCCTGGCCACCGGCGGCGCGGTCGCGATCGCGATGGCCCTGTACCACGCCGAACGCGTGGACCGCCTGGTCCTCGTCTCCAGCGCCGGCGGTGTCCCCCTGTTCAGCACGGTGCCGTCCGAGGGGCAGAAGGCCATCCGCTCCTACTACGCGGGCGAGGGCCCGTCGCGGGAGAAGATGCGCGCCTACCTGCGGATGATGATGTTCGATCCGGCGCTGGTCACCGAGGAGCTCATCGAGGAGCGGTACCTGGAGTCGGTCGCCGGCGGCGAGGAGCGCCGGGCCGGCGCCGAGTCGGCGGGCGTGCCGGCCGAGCCGCTGTGGCAGGAGCTGGGCCGGATCACGGCGCCGACGTTGATCGTCTGGGGCACCGAGAACCGGGTGCAGGGCTTCGACAACGCCCTCTTCCTGCTCAAGCAGATCCCCGACGCCCGGCTCCACCTGTTCAAGCGCACCGGATTGTGGGTGCCCTACGAGCGGGCCTCGGAGTTCACCCGACTGGTGCTCGGCTTCCTCGCCGAGCGTACGGGCGGCACTGCCGCCATCTGAGCCCGCCTGAGCCGGGCCGAGAACCAAGGAGAAGAAGTTGACGTACACGAGCGTGTGGTCGGACCTGGCGCAGGTCGAGTTCCGGCAGGGATACCTGGAGGCGGGGCCGTACCGTACCCGGTTCCTGCAGTCGGGCAGCCCGGACAAGCCGCTGCTGCTCCTGCTGCACGGGATCACCGGACACGCCGAGGCGTACGTCCGGAACCTGGCCGCGCACGCGGAGCACTTCAACTGCTACGCGATCGACTTCATCGGCCACGGCTACTCCACCAAGCCCGAGCACTCGCTGGAGATCCCGCACTACCTCGACCAGGTCAACCGGGTACTCGACGCGCTGGGCCACGACAGCGCGTATTTCAGCGGCGAGTCGCTGGGCGGCTGGGTGACCGCGCGGTTCGCGCAGCTGTACCCCGAGCGCACCGAGCGGATCGTGCTCAACACCATGGGGGGCACGATGGCCAACCCCAAGGTGATGGAGCGGTTGCTGACCCTGTCGATGCAGGCGGCCGAGGACCCCTCCTGGGAGCGGGTCAAGGCGCGTCTGGAGTGGCTGATGGCCGACCCGTCGATGGTCACCGACGATCTGATCAGGACCCGGCAGGCGATCTTCGAGCAGCCGGACTGGAAGACGGCATGCCGGATGAACATGGCGTTGCAGGACCTGGAGACCCGGCGGCGCAACATGCTCGGCGATGAGGACCTGCGCGCGATCCGCGCCGAGGCGCTGGTCGTGTGGACGACCAAGGACCCGTCGGGCCCGGTGGACGAGGGGCGCCGGATCGCCGACCTGATCCCGCGCGGGCGGCTCGCGGTCATCGAGAACGCCGGCCACTGGCCCCAGTACGAGCAGAGCGAGACCTTCAACCGGATCCAGCTCGACTTCCTGCTCGGCCGCTGACCTCCGCTCCACCGCGGACGCTCCCGCCCACCTCACCACAAGGAGTGACGACATGGGACTTCGTTCAGGTGATGAGTACCTGGAGAGCCTGAGGGACGGGCGCAGCCTGTACATCAACGGCGACCGGGTCGACGACGTCACCGCCCACCCCGCCTTCCAGGGCGCGCTCACGACGCTCGCCGGGCTCTACGACGCCTAGTCGGACCCGGAGTTCACCGACGTCCTGACGGTGCGGGACACCGAGACCGGGGAAACGTACAGCACCACCCTGCTGGAGGCACGGGACTACGAGGACGTCCTGGCCCGGCAGCGCTGCGACCGGCTCAGGACCGAGCTCACCTACGGCATGATGGGCCGGCTCCCCGACTTCATGAACGCCTACCTGCTCGACGTCAAGAGCAGCCTCGAACACGTCGGCAAGCACGAGGAGGCAGCCCGGATGGGCGACTACCTCGCGAAGCTGCGCCGCCAGGACCTCGCGGTGACCCACACCCTGGTGGACCCGCAGAGCGACCGCTCGACACACGACGCCCCGGCGGAGGCGGTGCGGATCGTGGAGCGCCGCGAGGACGGCATCGTGATCCGCGGCGCGCGTCTGCTCTCCACCCTCGCCCCTCTCGCCAATGAGGTCTTCGTCGGCCCCTACGTGCCGCGCAGGCCCGGGCAGGAGGACTACGCCCTGGTCTGCACGCTTCCGCTCGACGCGCCCGGGCTCAAAATCGTCTGCCGGCAGGCATACGACCGCGGGGACGGCGTCTTCGACACCCCGCTCAGCGGCCGTTTCGACGAGGGGGACGCGATCCTCGTCTTCGATGACGTCTTCGTCCCCCGGGACCGGGTCGTCGTCGCCGGTGACCTGGACGCCTACAACAACGTGGTGCGGAACGCGGGCGGCTACGGCCCGCGCCAGGGCGCGGCGCGCAGCACCGCCAAACTGAAGTTCCTCGCCGGCCTGGCCACCGTGGCGGCACGGACGACGGGCCGGGCTGCCTCACCGCGCTACCAGGAGGAGATCGGCGAGGTCATGGGCCTGCTGAACGTCGCCGAGGGCCTCTTCGACGGCGCCGCGCTCGACCTGAGCCGCAGGATCGGCGAACGCCGCGACCCCGGTTCGGTGCGGCGCGGTCACGGCCGCCCGGGCGAGGAGTCGCGGGTGGGCATCGCGGCGTTGACGTTCTTCTTCCCGCACGCGATCGCCAAGGCGGTCGAAGTCCTCCGGCTGGTCGCCGGCAGCGGCGCCATCGTGATGACCGAGGGCGAACTGCGGCACGAGGAGATCGGTCACCTCGTCGAGAAGTACGTCCACGGCCCGGGGATCAGCGCCGAGCGCCGCCTCCAGGTCATGCGGATGGTCTGGGACATGACCTGCAGCCCGTTCGCCGCTCGCCAGGCCCTCTACGAGCGCTACTACACCGGCGACCCGATCGTCGGCAGGGTGCTGTTCTTCAACGCGCCGAAGTCACGCGAGGCGGAGGCGTTCGCCGAGCGCCTGCTGGGGGCCGCGACCGCGAACTGACCTGGACTCGGCGGGGGGCGCTTCCTGACTTTCTTGACCGGACTCTAGGGGTTGAATACTCTTTCTTGC
>JAFACJ010000403.1 GCA_023425615.1 Actinomycetes bacterium | reverse complement strand
GCAGGAACACGGCGTCGAACAGCACCGCGCCGGGGACCAGCAGCAGCAGGACCGCCGCGCTCACCTGGGTCAGCCCGCTCAGGACCATCAGCCCGACCGTCTCGCCCATTCTGATGTTGATCTTCTGGAGGTCCGGCATACCGGGCACTTCCTTCTTGATCGGCCCGATCGTGCTCTGCCACTCCAGTTCCATCAGCGGTTTGAGCTTCCGGCCGATCGTCTCCACGTACAGGCCGTAGGTCTCCTCGGGGAAGATGACGAGAAAACGTTCCTGGAGTTCCTCCTGCATCCTGTCGCGCTGCCGCTGGGAGCCGCGCTTGAACAGCATCTTCAGACCGAGGAGGTAGTGCCCGCCCTCGGCCAGGTCGAGGATGAACGCGTCCGAGGCGGCGCCGAGATGGTCGATCAGCGCGCCGGCCTGCTCATCGACCACCTCGGAGACCTTGGCCTGTAGGAAGATCTCCTTCTGGTTGAGCACCTTGTACAGCTCATGGCTCAGCGACTTGCCCTCGCCCTTGAGCCGCTCGGCCTCCCGCTCGCAGGCGCCCGCCTCCCGCGCGGCGCCGGTGTTCAGGGCGCCGAGGAGGTTCCGCAGGTCGACGAGGGTCTGGGAGGCGCGTCGCCGAGACGCGTCGCCGAGCGTGAACGTCTCGGCAAGCCTCTCGTGGAGCTCGGTGTGCCCTGTCCTCCGCAGCAGTTCCTCCGCACGGGCGAGCGCCTCGTCGTCACCGTGGTCCTCGGCCTTCTCGCGGGCGGCGAGCGCGGCGAGGATCCCCCGCGAGTTCACCGCGATCGGCTCACCGGACGCGACCTGACCGAAGGTCCCCCGCACCTTGTCGAGGAACTTCGGCAGGTCGGTCTGCGTCTCCTCCGCTTTGTCGATCTTGGTGACGACGGTCATGAGCTTGCGCTCCCCGATCCGCAGGCGCTCGGCCAGCAGCACCGAGTCCTCGCCGCCCGGCTGGAGGGCGCTGAGCACCAGCAGCGCGGCGTCCGCCAGGGCGAGCATCCCGAAGGTCACCTCGTCGTCGGCCTCGCTGGCGCCCAGCCCCGGGGTGTCGATGATGACGAGGCCGTCGAGCACCTCCGCATCGACGCGGAGCACGATCCGGGCGCCCTTGCCGCTGAGGCCGCGGCCCTGCGGGGTGCGCTGGTCACCGTAGGCCCTCGCCTCTTCCAGGGTGCCGCTGAAGATCTCGTCGCCCGCCGCGTCGAAGACCTGCCCGGTGCCATCGCCCCGCCACAGTTCGGTGACCGCTCCGGTGGTGGGCACGGCGCCCTCGGGGACGATGTCCGGCAGCCCGAGCAGCGCGTTGATCAATGCGCTCTTGCCCGCGCTGAACTCGCCGAGGACCGCCAGCCGGAACGGCTCGTCATACCGTTCGCGCAGCTTCGTGACCTGTTCGAGCGCGGTGTGGAAATCCGGGGCGGCCCGCGCGGTGCGGTGCTCGTCGAGCTCGAGGAGGTCCGTCAGGGTCTCGGCCACGAGATCGATCCTGCGCAGGATCTCGGCGTGGTGCCGACCTGCCGTGTAGCTGAGGGACATGGACCGTGCGACTCCCTGGGCGGTGGATGAGGGATCCGGCGGGGGGACCGGGTGGTCGCTCATCTCCGCCCCCGTCGATGACCGGGTTCTCCTCCAGGGTGGCGCCGTCCGACGGTCCCGCGCGGTGTTGCGGTGTTGCGGATCACGGCGGGGGCGTCGGCGCCCTCGGGATCATCCGGCGAGCCGGTCGAGCAGCCGGGGCCGGTGCAGGGTCCAGGCGGCGGCGAGCATGTTGACGAAGCGCCGTTCGGTCGGCAGCCCGCGCAGTCCCGCCTCGGCGACGAACGCGGTGAAGGACTGGGTGCTGCCCTTCGCCGCGTCGGCCCAGATCTCCAGATTCGCCCAGAAGGCCATCTCGGCGTACGGGGTCCAGCCGAGGGACTCGTCGAACGGCAGACCGTGGGTGCGCAGCACCTCACGACGGGCCCTGGCCGCCGTCGCCAGCATCGTCCACGGCTTGAACCCGTCGGTGAAGTACTCGCGGGTCGTGCGGTGCCTGCCGAACGGCAGGATGCCGCCGGCCGAGCCGAGAATGGGCAGATGGCCGGGAGGCGCGCCGGAGGAGAAGTCCGCTTCGGAGTAGAAGATCCAGCGGTGGGTGCGCCAGCCGACCGTGTCGGCGAAACGCGAACGGTCGCCGCCGGACCGCCGCCAGGCAGCCCGCTGCGGGGTGAACCCGAAGCGGCCGCGGCTGTGGCCGAGCCACAGCCGGTCGACCTCGGTGAGGATCTCGCCGGGGATCGCGTCGATCCGCTCCGGGGGGATCATGTAGGGCCGGGTGCGTCCCCCATCGCCGCCCGAGGCGACCCAGAGCAGCCGAGCCGTCTCCAGGTCCGCCTCCTTCCAGCGCAGCGTCGACAGATGGTCGGTGAGACGTTCGAACCGGGTGTCGGCGGGCGTGGTCCGGACCGTGGCCATCGGGCTCCCGTGACCGCCGACGCCGGGGAGTTCCCGCAGCCGCTCCGTCAGATGGGGAAGGTCGATCGCCGTCTCGCGGTCGCGGACGTGGAGCGCCGGGAACTTGACGACCTGCCGGATGGAGGCGGGGAGCAGTTCCGCCGCGGGGAGCCTGGCCCCGCTCAGCAGGATCGGCACGAGCGGGATGCCGACGGACAGCGCCTCTTCGATCTCCATCCGCACCCAGTCGAACGGAGCGTCGATGAGCCTTCCGCCCGCCCCGTCCTCACCGAGCCAGCGCGGCCCGATCAGGACGAGCATCACACAGGCCCGCCCGAGCGCCTTCTTGATCTCGACGTCGAACGGCAGCCCCAGCCGGAGCGACCGCGTGTCCTTGAACACGAACTCCCGCCCGAAGGCGTCACAGCAGGCCCGGTCGATGAGGTCGGCGGGATAGGCGGCATCCCCCGTCCGAAAGTTCACGAAGATCAGATCGCGCGTCCCCATGCCCTGCCACCGCCTGACCGCCTCGACCGGCCACAGCGTAGATCAGATCACCCCCGATGAGAAGAAGAACGCCGGCAGCGTGAGCAGCGTGAGGGATCTTCCTCGCCGTACTTCGTGCAGTGGGGCTGTATGGCACGGAGGGCATCGGGCCAGCGCGGCCGTGGCCTCGGCCGCCTCGGCCAACGAGACGCGCACCTGCGAGATGTCCTGGGGCCCGTTCTGCGTGCGTCGGCTTCGCTCCGTGGCATCGAGAGCGTGCAGCACGCGGTCCAGTTCGTACCGCATGGGCGGCCGTAGGACGTACAACCCGTCGGGTCGTCCCGACAGCCAGTCGGCCTCCGCCGAGATCGCTCGCACCCGGTCGTTCGGGCAGGCCACTCGTAGGGGGTAGGCGAGCACCCGATGCTGGATCAAGGACCACCGCAGGCTCCGAGCCGGCCGTAGCACGCTGTCGATCTCCAGCGGCGAGATCGGGAGCCGGGATCAGCGTGGGGGTGAAGGCGCGGCGGGGGACGGCGGACTCGTCCCGCAGGAGCGCGTCGGCCAGGTCGAGCGCCTGCCCCAGGGGGTGCGGCCACCGGTGTTCATGTCCCGCCAGTCGATCTGCCAGGCCGGCGCGAAGGGCTGGTGCACCTCGGCCCGCCCGCCGCCGAACGTCACCGCGCCCACCGTGATCTCGCCGCGTACGGTGTCCTCCGCCGCGAACGAACGGATCATCGTCGCGATGCTCTCGTTCAGGACCCTGATCTTCCCGTGGGTTAGTATTACAGTTGTAATAGATACCCGCCCCGGACTTCGGAGCGGGTCGGCCGGTGTGCACGGGAGGACTGAGGAATCGTGGTCGTGTCGATGGTCAAGGGGCAGCGGATCTCGCTGGAGAAGCCCGGGGGCGGCGAACTGAGCCAGGTCCGCATGGGCCTGGGATGGGACGCGGTGCGCAAGAAGAGCTTCTTCGGATCCCGCGAGCAGGACATCGACCTCGACGCCTCCGTGGTGATGTTCGCGGACGGGCAGATCACCGACGTCGTCTACTTCGGTCAGCTCGCCAGCCAGGACGGCTCGGTCCGGCACACCGGCGACAACCGCACCGGGGCGGGCGACGGCGACGACGAGTCGATCGCCGTCGATCTGGGCAGGGTCCCCGTGCACGTCACCTCACTGGTCTTCACCGTGAGCTCCTTCCAGGGGCAGACGTTCGACGAGGTGGAGAACGCCTTCTGCCGTCTGGTCGACGTCTCCACGGGTCTGGAGATCGCCCGGTACGCCCTCACCGGCGGAGGCGCGCACACGGCGATGATCATGGCCAGGGTCTACCGGCACGGTCCCGCCTGGAAGATGAACGCGATCGGCGAGCCGACCCAGGGGCGCACGTTCCAGGACATGCTCACGTCGATCTCCGCCCACGCCTGAACCCGATCCAGGGCGCGGGCCCCGGCCTTCCGAGGCCGGGACCCGCGCCCTATGAGCTGTTACTCTTCCTCGTCCCAGGACGCCTCTTCATAGGCGTCCTCGTAGGACTCGGCGTACGCCTGGTCGACGGCCGCGTCCATCTGCGCCTGGAAGCGCGCCTCCTCGACCGCCTCTTCGAGCGCCTCCTCCCGCTCCTCTTCCTCGTCGTCCCCGTCGAAGATCTCGTCGGCCACCATTCCGGCGGCGACCCCGCCGACCAGCCCGGCCGCGCCCGCCGCGGCCACCGCTCCCCAGCCGGGTCCGCCGCGGTGCTCGTGGCCGTCGTGGTGGCCGTGGTTCTCGTAGTGGCCGTGGCTCACGTCATGCCCGTAGGGGTCGTGATGGCCGTATCCGCCGTGCGTCCCGTATCCGCCGTGCGCGTGTCCGGCGACGGCCTGGAGCCAGCCGGACAGCTGGGCCTCCCACGGTTGGTGCAGGGCCTGGCCGTGCTCGACGTGGAAGCGGCCGAACACGTCTTCTCCCTCGGAGAAGAATCCTCCCTCCTTGTCGGCTTCGAGGATCACCGCCAGGCCGCCGGGGCCGGCGACGAACGTGAGCTCCACCTCGTTGATGCCGCCGTGGTACTGGCCAGGAGGGTGGAACTCGATCTCCTGGTAGAAGGGGAGCTCCTGGTGGACGCCCGCGATATGGCCCTCTTCGAGGTCGGCGCTCTTGAACTGGAACCCCAGCGCGGAGAAGGCGTCGAGGACCCGTTGCTGGGAGGGGAGGGGGAGGACCTCGATCGGGTCGAGGTCGCTCTTGTCGACCGCGCCCGCCACCTCCAGTTCGGTGCGCACACCCATCGTCATGCCGGGCAGGCGCTGCCCGTACACCGAGGTGATCGGCAGCTCCCACGGGATCGGCAGCTGGAACGGGATCGTGTGGTACTGGCCCGCCCCCAGGTGGAACGGACCCGTGATGGCGCCGCGGTGGAACTCCCGGTACCCCTCGCCTTCGTGCTCCTCGCCCTCGTACTCCACCCGCGTCACCAGGCCCAGCACGACCCCCTGGATGTACACGTCGTGGTCGCCGCCCTGGACGTGCACCTCGCCCGTCAGGTACTCGCCGGGGCGTGTGTGCGAGGCGTGCAGCACGGTGTCCACCGAGGGGCCGCCCGCGCCGAAGGCTCCCGCCAGCCGTCTGAAAATCACGACACATCCTCCATGATCGGCAAATAACTACTACAAGTGTAGTTTTTGGCGCCGAATCGTTCAGGCAGTCGTGCAAAGCCGCGCTCGCCCGGGAGGGTGACGCTCATCACCTCGCGCGCCACGAGGGGTGCGGGCGGAGCGCGTGCCGGGCGGCCGCGAGGGGAGGGGCGATCCAGCCGATCGCATGCGCCGCTCACTCCGCGGGGAGCGGTGGGCTCGGCTCGACGGACGCCGGGCCGCCGGTGCGGGTTCCGCGGGAAGGGGCGCCGGGCCCGTCTCCGTCTTGGAAAAGCGAGGCGATGCGCCGTCGCCCCGGCGAGTCGACGCCCCCGCCGGTCGTGGCGGCGAGATCTCAGGAATTCCGGGCGGCCCACATGATGATCAGGTCGGCCCCCCGCCGGGCGATCGCGGCCCTGCGCCGGGCGCGGGCGCTGCGAGGCGCCGTGCGCGTGACGGGCCGGTGTTCCAGCGGCATTCCCGCCGCGGTGTGGCGCGCGTAGTGGGCGAGCCTTGCGGCGGCCTCGGAGAGCTCGTCGAGCGCGCGGCGTTCCATCAGGAGGGTGGGCGCGGTGAGCGCGAGGGCGAAGAGCGCCTCGACCTCGGTCACCTGGGAGCCGAGCCACAGCATGGACTGCCCGCCCGCCCCCGAGTCCTCTGCCATCTGTGATCCCCTCAGGACCCCTCCTCGTGCGATCCCCGTTGCGGCGTCCCCCGGGCGACGCTCCCCGCTCCGCTGCCGTAGGGGTCGAAGTCCGACATCCGCCCTCCCATGCTATTACTCTTGTAGTTGTTTGACGCGGTCATCGGCCGTCGAGTTGGGCCATATGTCATCGCGTTGCCGTTCTCCGGTCACGTCCGACCGCCGGAGCGCACCCCCCCGTCACCGCTTCCCGACGCGGGGTGGAGGCTTCGGAGGGTGGCGGCTATCCTCGTTATTACTCTTGTAGTAGGAGTTCGGGCGCGGAGGCGGCCGGACCCCTGCGGCGCATCGCGGTCTCTCCAAGGAAGGCGCTCGCCATGGAAGTCACCGGAATCATCACCGCGCTGATCGTCGGCCTGATCATCGGAGCCCTCGGCCGGCTGGTCGTGCCGGGCAGGCAGTCCATCCCGATCTGGCTCACCATGGTGATCGGCGTCATCGCGGCGCTCATCGGGACGGGCGTCGCCAGCTTCCTCGGAGTCGCCGACACCAGGGGCATCGACTGGATCGAACTGGCACTGCAGGTGGGCCTGGCGGCCATCGGCGTCTCGGTGGCGGCCAGGTCCTACGGCGGCCGCTGACCCGCGGCCGTCCACCGCGGCGATCGTGGAGGGGGCCGACGTCCCTCCGCCCGGGCGCGGGCGCCGGCCCGCGCGTCAGTCCCGTGTCGCGGTCTGCGCCTTCCCGCGGTCGATGATGGCCTGCCTGCGGGCCTCGACCTCGGCCGGGTCGAAGGTGGCCTTGAGCCATGCGGTGGAGGTGTCGGACTCCACCAGGTAGCCCTCGCCGATCTGGGCCCGCTCGATCGCCTTGTAGGAGGCGAGGTAGGTCTGGACGGCGGCCGGGTCGTTGCGGGCGATCGTCTCGGCCAGTTCCAGAGCGGTCGTGACCAGTTCGTCGGCGGGGACCACCTGGGTG
>JAFACJ010000379.1 GCA_023425615.1 Actinomycetes bacterium | reverse complement strand
CGGACGCGTCCTACCGGCCGTCGCTTCCCAGACCTGGCGGCCCAGTGCTTCGTTGACGGCTTTCGTTCCCGCTCACCGCTGCGGGGCAGTTCCGGATTCCCACCGGATTCCCTCTTGCGACGTCCGGACCTTGAGAGGCCCGGACGAACCCTTTGCGGACGGCAGTCTAACCACACTCCCCATGCCGTCCTCGGGTCAGGGAAGCCTCACCCGAGGGCCGATCCGGGCATGTGCCATGATGGCGGGCGATAAAGGCGAGCGCGGACGAGGAAGCCGGTGCGAATCCGGCGCGGTACCGCCACTGTGATCGGCGAGCGGATCCCGTCTGAGCCACTGCCCCCTCCGGGGCGGGAAGGCCGGGGCGCGTGTTCGAGCCGGGAGCCAGAAGACTCACGCGTCTCGCCTCCTCGAGACGACCGGGGCGGATCTCCCCGGAGAGGAGCGTGGCATGCCCACGGAGCGTGCCCGGGAGGTGCCGTGCCGGGTCACGGTTTGCCGGGACTGCTGCTGCGGAAGTCCGAAGGTCGTCGGCCTCGACCATGACGGGCAGGTCGCGCGTCTGCGAGAGGAGACGGGCGTCCGGGTGTCGGAGTGCCTGGACGTGTGCGAGTACGCGAACGTCATCGTGGTCCGGCCCTCCTCGGAGGGGCGGGCGGCAGGGGCGCGGCCCGTCTGGCTCGGTCTGGTCAACGATCCCGCCGCCACCGAGGACGTCGTCGGCTGGATCAGGGCGGGCGGGCCCGGCGTCGCGCCGATCCCCGATGTCCTGGATCTTCACGTGCTCACCCCGCCGCGCCGTCTTCCGGCGCGTCCGTCCCCCGCCGATCCCGCGTGACCTGCGGGATGCCTCATCAGGCGGGGCCCGGTCTCCCCGGCGGGCCGTTCGGGACCGTGTAGGGGTTCAGAGCGCTGGTGTGCTCGTCGGCCGTTGCGGTCTCGCCGGTCGGGGGGAAGGCGCGCTGGGGGCAGGCGGGGCGGTCGCAGACCTTGCAGCCCAGGCCGATGGGAGTGGTGGCGGGCTTCTTCAGGTCGTGGCCGTCTGCGTAGACGAGGCGGTGGGCGTGGCGGAGTTCGCAGCCCAGGCCGATGGCGAAGGTCTGGCCGATCGCGCCGTGGCGGGGAGCCGGGCGGTGGATGGTGCGGGCGATCCAGAAGTAGCGGCGGCCGTCGGGCATCTCTGCGATCTGGGTGAGGAGCGTTCCGGGCGTGGTGAAGGCGTCGTAGACGTTCCACAGGGGGCAGGTGCCGCCGGCGCGGGTGAAGTGGAAGCCGGTGGCGGACTGGCGTTTGGAGATGTTGCCGGCCCGGTCGACGCGGATGAAGGAGAAGGGTACGCCGCGGGCGCGGGGGCGCTGCAGGGTGCTGAGGCGGTGGCAGACGGTCTCGAAGCCGACGCCGAAGCGGTCTGCGAGGCGGTCGATGTCGTAGCGGTAGTCCTCGGCGGCCGTGCGGAACACGCTGTAGGGCAGGATCAGCGCCCCTGCGAAGTAGTTGGCCAGGCCGATCCGGGTCAGCGCACGGGCCCGGGGGTCGGTGAGGCCGGCGCCCTCGACGAGTTCGGTCAGCAGGGCGTCGTGCTCCAGGAGAGCCAGTTGGGTGGCGAGCTGGAACGCCCGCTGGGCGGGCAGCAGGCGCGGTGACAGGGCCAGGATCCGGGTCTCGGGGTCGTAGTGCCGTCGCGCCGTGTCCGAGGAGGTGACCCGGACGCCGTGGTCGGCCAGGCGGTGCAGCGCCAGCCCGGCCGGGTCGGTGCCATCGGCGAGGGACTCGGCGGCGCGATCGAGCGGTGCGATGTGGTTGTTGCGGTCGTAGAAGAAGTCCCGGACCTGCTCGTAGGGGGCGGGGGCGCTCTGGTGGGCGCCCGCCAGGACGGCCGTGTGCTCGGCGGCGGCCCGGTAGCGGCGGTGCAGCGCGACGACGGCGCGGGCGACCTCGGGGCTCGCCGAGACCAGGTCAGCGATGGCGGCTGCCGAGACCTTCTCGTCGGCGAGGGCCTCGCGGACGTCGGCGATGAGGCGGGTGTCGTCCTCGGTGGAGAAGAACTCCGGGTCGACGCCGAACAGCTCGGTGAGGCGTAGCAGGACCGGAACGGTCAGCGGGCGCTGGTTGTGCTCGATCTGGTTGAGGTAGCTCGGGGAGATCTCGAGCAGCCCCGCCAGATCGACCTGGCTGATGTGCCGGTCGGTCCGCAGCGCGCGCAGTCTCGGCCCTACGAAGACCTTGCCCATGGCCCCAGGCTAACCGGCGGCTGCGAAGACTCCTTTCGCAAGGTTCGCAAAAGAGCCGGAGAACTTGGCGGAACTTCGCAGATTCCGGGGCTGGCGGGGGTTCCGGCCCTCTGGTGATGCTCGGAGGCGTACCACGAAGGAGGCGGAGGAGTTTCATGATCGACTACATCGTCCGGACCAGCCCGAGCGCGGCACGGCTGCCGAGGGAGGGCCAGCTCGCCTGGAGACTGGCGGAACTCGCGGTGAACGCGCCCGTGCCCGGTGCCGAGGTGAGCGAGATGGCCGCCAACCGGGTGATCGACAACGCCTCGGTGGCGGTGGCGTCGCTGCGCCGGGCTCCGGTGGTGGCGGCCCGCGACCAGGCGCTGGCCCGCCGTGCCGCCGATCACCGGGGCGCCGCGGTCTTCGGCGTGGGCGCCTCGGTGCTGCCGGAGTGGGCGGCCTGGGCGAACGGCGTGGCCGTTCGGGAACTGGATTACCACGACACCTTTCTGGCCGCCGACTACTCCCACCCGGGCGACAACATCCCGCCGATCCTGGCCGTCGCCCAGCATCTGGGGAAGACGGGCGCGGCGCTGACCCGCGCGATCGCCGTCGCCTACGAGGTGCAGGTCGCGCTCGTCGCCGGGATCTGCCTGCACGAGCACAGGATCGACCACATCGCGCATCTCGGGGCGTCGGCCGCGGCGGGCATCGGCGCGTTGCTGCGCCTGCCGACCGAGGTGATCTACCAGGCGATCGGGCAGGCCCTGCACACCACGACGGCCACCCGCCAATCCCGCAAGGGCGAGATCTCCTCGTGGAAGGCATATGCGCCCGCGTTCGCCGGGAAGGCCGCGATCGAGGCCGTCGACCGGGCGATGCGCGGGCAGGGCTCGCCGTCCCCGATCTACGAGGGTGAGGACGGTTTCATCGCCTGGCTGCTGTCGGGGCCGGAGGCCGAATACCGGGTGTCGCTGCCCGCGCCCGGCGAGGAGACGCGCGGCATCCTGCGCACCTACACCAAGGAGCACTCGGCCGAATACCAGGCCCAGGCGTTCATCGACCTCGCCCGCGACCTGCGCTCCCGCATCCCCGACACCGCCAAGGTCGAGAAGATCACCATCCACACCAGCCACCACACCCACCACGTGATCGGCTCCGGCGCGAACGACCCGCAGAAGTACGACCCGTCCGCCAGTCGCGAGACACTCGACCACTCGATCCCCTACATCTTCGCGGTCGCGCTCCAGGACGGCGTGTGGCACCACGTCGACTCCTACGCGCCCGAGCGCGCCGCCCGCCCCGACACCGTCGAGCTCTGGCGGAAGATCGGCACGGTCGAGGACCCGGAGTGGACGGCCGCTTACCACGCCGCCGACCCTGCCGAGAAGAAGTTCGGCGGCCGGGTCGTCGTCGAACTGTCCGACGGCACGGTCATCGAGGAGGCTCGCGGCGTCGCCGATGCCCACCCCGAAGGAGCCCGCCCCTTCGGTCGAGAGCAGTACGTGAACAAGTTCCAGGTCCTGGCCCGCGAAACCGTCCCGGCCGAAGAGCGCGCACGGTTCCTGGACCTGGCTGCCCGCCTGCCCGAACTGAAGGCCTCCGAGATCGCCGCGCTGAACGTCGACGCCGGGCTGTCCGAGGAGCCCGACACCGGAGGGATCTTCTGATGCTGCACTCCAAGATCACTGCGCAGGCCAAGCGCAGGGCCTTCCGGGAGGCGCTGGCGGGCGGGGACCTGCTGCGGATGCCCGGCGCGTTCAGCCCTCTGACGGCCATGGCGATCCAGCGGGCCGGGTTCGAGGGCGTCTACATCTCCGGCGCCGTCCTGTCGGCCGACCTGGGCCTGCCCGACATCGGCCTGACCACGCTCAGCGAGGTCAGCGGCCGAGCCGCCCAGATCGCCCGCGTCAGCGACCTGCCGTCCCTCGTGGACGCCGACACAGGCTTCGGCGAGCCGCTCAACGCCGCCCGCACCGTTCAGATCCTCGAGGACTCCGGTGTCGCCGGCTGCCACATCGAGGACCAGGTCAACCCCAAGCGCTGCGGCCATCTGGACGGCAAGAGCGTCGTCGGGCTGGACGAGGCGCTGCGCCGGATCCGCGCCGCCGCCGACGCCCGCCGCGACCCCGACTTCGTCATCTGCGCCCGCACCGACGTACGGGCCGTCGAGGGGCTGGGCGCGGTGATCGACCGGGCCAAGGCGCTGGCCGACGCGGGCGCGGACATGCTCTTCCCCGAGGCCCTGGCCAACGTCGCCGAGTTCGAGGCCGTCCGCAAGGCCGTGGGCATCCCGATCCTGGCGAACATGACGGAGTTCGGGAAGTCCACCCTGCTCACCGCCGCCACCCTGCGGGACCTGGGCGTCAACGTCGTCATCTACCCCGTCACCCTGCTGCGGCTGGCGATGGGGACGGTGACCGAGTCGCTCGCGGCGATCGCGGCCGAGGGCACCCAGGCCTCCCTCGTCGAGCGGATGCAGACCCGCGGCGAGTTGTACGACCTGCTCGGCTACGCCGACTACGCCAAGTTCGACACCACCGTCTTCAGCCACCACTACCGGGAGCAGTGATGAGTGCGACCATCAACAAGGGGCTGGCCGGAGTCGTCGCGGATGCCACCGCGATCTCCATGGTCAACCCCGAGACCAACTCGCTGACCTATCGCGGCTACCCCGTCCAGGAACTCGCCGCCTCCTGCACCTTCGAGGAGGTCGCCTATCTGCTGTGGCACGGCGAACTTCCCGACGCGGCGCAGTTGCGCGGGTTCGAGAGCACCGAGCGGTCACGGCGCGCCCTCAGCCGCAGCACCCAGGACGTCCTGGCGCGGATTCCCGAGAGCTGCCATCCCATGGACGTGCTGCGCACCGCCGTCAGCCACCTGGGCTCCGAAGACCCCACCGAGGACGACGCCGACGCCAACCTGCACGCCTCCCTCGACCTGCTCGCCCGGATCCCCTCGGTCGTCGCCCTCGACCAGCGCCGCCGCCACGGCCTGGCCCCCATCCCCCCGGACCCCTCTCTGGGTTTCGCCGAGAACTTCTTCCACATGACGTTCGGCGAGGTGCCCGCACCCGAGGTCGTGCGGGCCTTCGAGATCTCGCTCGTGCTGTACGCCGAGCACAGCTTCAACGCCTCGACGTTCACCGCCCG
>JAFACJ010000351.1 GCA_023425615.1 Actinomycetes bacterium | reverse complement strand
GCTTCGACGTGGTCATGCGGCGGCCTCCTGTTCGGTGAGCTGGGAGAGCACGATCTCCCGGTAGGTCTCGTTGCCGGCCATCAGCTCGGCGTGGGTGCCGCTCCCGACGATCCGCCCCTGGTCCAGGACGATGATCCGGTCGGCGTTGCGGATGGTGCTGACCCGCTGGGCCACGATGAGGACCGTGGCGTCGGAGGTCTCGGCCGCCAGCGCGGCGCGCAGCCGGGCGTCGGTGGTGTAGTCGAGGGCGGAGAAGGAGTCGTCGAAGAGGTAGATCTCCGGCCGGTGGACCAGGGCGCGGGCGATGGCAAGGCGCTGGCGCTGCCCGCCGGAGACGGTGGTGCCGCCCTGGGAGACGGGGGTGTCCAGGCCCTCGGGCATGTTCTCCACGAAGTCGCGCGCCTGGGCGATCTCCAGCGCGTGCCACAGTTCCTCGTCGGTGGCCTCGGGCCGCCCGTAGCGCAGATTGGAGGCGATGGTCCCGGAGAACAGGTACGGGCGCTGGGGGACCAGCCCGATGACCTCGGCGAGCTTGGCGGGGTCCAGTTCCCGTACGTCGACGCCGTCGACGAGGACGGTGCCGCCGGTGGCGTCGAACAGCCGGGGGATGAGGTTGACCAGGGTGGTCTTGCCGCTGCCGGTGGAGCCGATGATCGCGACGGTCTCGCCGGGGCGCGCGGTCATGTCGATGTCGCGGAGGACGGGCTCCTCGGCGCCGGGGTAGCCGAACTCCACGCCCCGCAGTTCGAGGGTGCCGTGCCCGGTGGTCTCGCGGACCGGCTCCCGCGGCGGGACGACGCTGGAGTCGGTGGCGAGCACCTCGCGGACGCGCTCGGCGCACACCGAGGCGCGGGGCGCCATCATGAACATGAACGTCGCCATCATCACCGACATCAGCGTCTGCATGAGGTAGCTGAGGAAGGCGGTGAGCGCGCCGATCTCCATGCCGCCGCCGGAGATCCGGTGCCCGCCGAACCACAGGACCGCGACGCTGGCGATGTTCACCACGCCCAGCACCAGCGGGAAGATCAGGCCCATGAAGTTGCCGGCCCGCCGCGAGACGTCCATGAGCTCGGTGTTGGCCTCGTCGAACCGCGCGGTCTCCTGCTCGTCGCGGACGAAGGCGCGCACCACCCGCACCCCGGTGATCTGCTCGCGCAGGATCCGGTTGATGTGGTCGAGCCGCTCCTGGATGACGCGGAACAGCGGGTGCATCCGGGTCAGCGCGTACCCGACGGCCGCCGACAGCAGCGGCAGCACCACCAGCAGCAGGCCCGACAGCGGGATGTCCTGGCGCAGCGCCATGATCACGCTGCCGGTCGCCATGATCGGGGCGCTGACCGCGATGGTCATCGCCATGAGGACCAGCATCTGCACCTGCTGGACGTCGTTGGTGGTGCGGGTGATGAGCGAGGGGGTGCCGAACTGGCCGACCTCGCGGGCGGAGAACCGCTGCACCCGGTCGAACAGCGCGGCGCGCATGTCGCGGCCGAGCGCGCCCGCGGTGCGGGAGGCGAAGAAGATGCCGCCGACCGAGCACAGGATCTGGCCGAGGGACACCGCGAGCATGATCCCGCCGTAGCGCAGGATGGCGCCGGTGTCGCCGGTGACCACGCCCTCGTCGATGATGTCGGCGTTCAGCGTCGGCAGGTAGAGCATGGCCAGGGTGGCGCAGAACTGCAGCGCCACCAGCAAGGTCAGGTCCCGGCGGTAGGGCCGCAGGAACTCGCGGACGAGACGGATCAGCAAGGGGGCGCGCTCCGGGGTGCGGGACCGGCTCGGGACCGGTCGGATCAGGGATGGTCGAGCGCCGACGCGACGGGGGCGACGCACAGCAGCGCCTCCCGCAGGACGTCGGGGAAGTCGCGGCCGTCGTCGTGGTCGAGCCAGTGATGGGTGGCGACGCGGACGGCGGTGGTGAGGGTGGCGGCCAGCAGCGCGGGGAACAGATCGCGCGCCGGATCCAGACCGCAGCGTTCGGCGACGGCCTCGATGAGCGGCTGGGTGGTTGCCTTGTGGTGCTTGTGGAACTCGCCGAGCAGCGCGGGGTGCTGGAAGATCATGCGCATGAAGCGCCGGTCGGGCGGGTCCTGGCCCCCGTAGTGTGCGAGCATGGCCTGCACGCACGCCTCGGCCAGCGGCTCCTCGGCAGGGCGTTCGCGCAGCCGCTCGCCCAGCAGCCGGTTGGCCGAGACGACCACCGCGCAGATGGCGGCCTCTCGGCTGGAGAAGTAGTTGTTGTACGTCCGGGGGGAGACACCGGCCGCCGCCGCGATGTCCTCCACCCGGACGTTCTCCGGCCCGTGTTCCAGGGCGAGCGCCATCGCGGCCCGGCTCAGCGCCTGCCGGGTCGCCTCCTTCTTGCGCTCCCTGAGACTCACGCAGGAGACCGTAGGCGGTTCCTGCGCGTCGCGCAAATTTTTATTCAGAGAAAATCTTCGTGTCGCGCAAGTTCATCCGCGCCACGCCCGCCGTACGCGCCGTGTTCAGCCCAGGGTCGCCGCCGTCTCCTTGGCCCAGCGGTAGTCGGCCTTGCCCGACGGGGTGCGCCGTACCTCGTCCACCACATGAATCCTCCGGGGGACCTTGTACCCGGCGAGGGTCAGCCGGCAGTGGTCGCGAAGCTCCTCCTCACCGGCGGGGGAGGACAGTGAGACCACGGCGGTCACCCGCTGGCCGAGGCGCTCGTCCGGCACCCCGACGACCAGCACGTCGTAGACGGCGGGATGCGACTTCAAGGCGGCCTCGACCTCCTCGGCGTACACCTTCTCCCCGCCGGTGTTCACCACGCCCGAGCCGCGGCCGAGCAGGATCATGTTGCCCTCGGCGTCCACCCGCATCATGTCGCCCTGAAGCGCCCACCGGACGCCGTCGGCGTCGGTGACGAACGTCGCCGCGGTCTTGGCCTCGTCGTTCCAGTACCCGATCGGGATGCGCCCGCTGCGGGCGAACACCCCGATCTCCTGGGAGCCCGGCTCGATCCGCCGCAGCTTCTCATCCAGCACCGCCGCGTCCGGCTGCGGCGCGAAGCGCGGCACCCCGTCGGGCCCCGGTTCGATCGCCCGCGCCGCGGTGCCGGTCTCCGAGCCGCCGATCGGGTCGAGGATCATCATCAGCGACGGGATCGCCCGGTGCAGCCGCTCCTTCACGCCGGGCGAGGTGACCGAGCCGCCGGTGGCCACGACGAGCAGCGACGACAGGTCGTAGGCGCCGGGCTCGGCCTCCAGCAGCTCGACGATCGGCCGTGCCATCACATCGGCGATCACGGTCATCACCTGCACGCCCTCGCGGGCGGCGACCTCCAGGATCCCGGCCGCCGAGAAGCTCGGCCGCGACCACAGCACCAGCTTCGAGCCCGACAGCAGCGCCGCCCAGCAGACCCAGATGCCCGCCGCGTGCATGAGCGGCGCGTTGCACATGATCGTGAGCCCGCCGGCCAGCGCGTTCTCCGCCGCCTGCCCGGGGCGCTGGATCGGGTCGCCGACCATGTTGCCGCCGCCCATGGCCTGGAAGAAGATGTCCTCGCTGCGCCACATGACGCCCTTGGGCAGCCCGGTGGTGCCCCCGGTGTACAGGAGGAAGAGGTCGTCGCCGGAGCGCTCGGCGGGCACCCGCCCGGGGGAGGCGGCGGCCAGCGCCTCCTCGTAGCCGACGGAGCCCGGCACCTCGCCGTCGGTACCGTCCTCCAGCACCAGGACGTACCGCAGGTCGGGCAGCGTGTCGCGGACGGACGTGAGCCGGGCCAGCGGGCCGCGCTCTCCGACGAGGGCGGCGCTGCCCGAGTCCCCGATGACATGGGCGAGTTCCCCGGCGGTGTAGCGGTAGTTCACGTTCACCGGCGCTGCCCGCAGCTTGTAGGCGGCGATCTGGGTCTCCAGCCATTCGGCGCGGTTGACCGACAGGATCGACACCCGGTCGCCGGGGCCGACGCCCGCCGCGGCCAGGGCCGCCGCGGTGCGGTTGGCGCGGGCCTCCAGTTCGGCGTAGGTGAGGCGGGTGTCTCCGGCCACCAGCGCGAGCCGGTCGGGGACGGCGTCGGCGACGAGCTCGAACAGGTCGGCGAGGTTGAAGGACGGCATCTTCGGGATCCTTCCGACGGGGAGACCTCAACCTAACCCGGCACCACGCCCTGGTGTAAGTCCTTGCTTATATCTCGTTCCCGTCAAGGGATTTGCCCGGGCGTGACAGAAGCCGACCCGGCAGGAAACCTGGCGGGGTTACTTTCCCGATATGGAACCGATTGTCTTCTCTGTCGAAGATCTGGATGGCCTGGCCGCCTTCTATGCGAAGGAAGGCTATGTCCTGCTGCGCGGCCTGTACTCCGAGGCGCAGCTGGAGGCGATGGAGAACGACTGCGTACGGGCGCAGTCGGAGGTCGTGGCCGGGCGGCTGCCCGAACGGTACGGTTCGGTCGCCTTCCTCGACGACGAGCGCAAGGCCGAACGCTTCGCCAACTACGTCGAGTACGTCAACGAGCTGTCACCCGCCGTCCTGGAGGCGGTGACCGACACCCGGCTGATCGCCGCACTGGAACGCCTCCTCGGCCCGGACTGCTGGCTGAACGACGGCCACCGCTTCGGCGTCGTCTACCAGGACGCCCGCCCCGGAAGGGAGTCCGGCTACTCCCGCATCGGCTGGCACGCCGACTGGCAGGCCGCCCCCAACCTCGACATCTGGCCGTCGGCGGCCTTCACCATCCACATCGACGCCACCAGCCCCGCCAACGGCTTCCTGCGCGTGGTACCCGGCAGCCACCGCTGGGCCACACCCGCCCCCGGCAACGTCCCCCTGCCCGAGGGCAGCCGCTCCCACGGCGGCCACACCGACGACCCGGCGCCCTTCCCCATGCCCCTGGGCTTCGAGAAGGTGCCCGGCGAGACCGCCGTCTACTGCGAACGCGGCGACCTCCTCCTCCACGACGCCTACCTGTGGCACGCCGCCGCCCGCGCCAGCGACGACGACACCACCCGGCGCCACATCCGCGGCGGCTACTTCACCGGCGACAAGGAGGGCGACGGCAGCAAGGAGGTCTTCGTCAAGAACGCAGCACGCTAAGTTGGTCGCGCAGAGCGACACCGCGCGGAGGGGAACACCGAGATGGGGATGAGCGAGCAGCAGGCCAGGGAGTGGTTTCCGGTGGTCGACACCAACGGGGACGGGCTGATCTCCCCGGCGGAGCTGGAGCGGCTCTACGAGCGCAACGGCACGTCGATCACCTCCGAGGAGAAGGAGGCCATCTTCGCCAAGGCCGACACCGACGGCGACGGCCTCATCTCCCTTGAGGAGTTCATCGTCTTCCTCGGCTGAACGCGTATGACCGGGGGTGACCCCCTGCGGGACTCCCCGCGCGGTCAAGGTAGGCCCAACCCTCGGCAGCGCCCCTGGTCACCGTGCGTGACCGGGGGCATGATCGCTTTCCGTGAGGAAAGCGAGGCGCCGGGTGAGGGTGGGGCTGATCGTCGCGCTGGGGATGATCACCGCGCTGCTGGACGTCCTGCTGTGCCTGACCCTGCTGGGACAGGTGATGCGGGCCGACGGCGCCGGGCTGCTGGCCTGGGCGGCGACCCTGGTCATGTCGGGGTGCTTCCTGGTGGCGGTGTCCATCGTCCTGCTGCACTGCGCCTCCGACTGGGGCTGGTGCCGGCCCGGCTGGGCCCTCGGCGCGTTCTACCTGCTGCTGGTCGCCGAGGAGCTGTGGGACCGCAGCGGCGCGTACGGCTCGCCCGCGCCGCTGGTCATCGTCTGCGCCTATCTGACGACGATCCCGTACCAGCTCGCCGTCTGGGCCCGGCACGAGGCGCGAAGGCCGCTCCGGCGGCAGCCGGAACGGCCTTACGTCCCCTGGCCCCACACGGTCAGGCGGGTCTTCGACCGGCCCTTCCAGCAGGGAGTCCCGCTTCAGGACAGCAGGTCGGCGACCCTGGCCGAGGAGAGCCCGTCGGTGCAGGGGTGGAACTCGGTGGCGAACCGCCGGTAGGCGGGCGCGTACGCGGCGGCCACCGCGTCCAGGTCCCGCAGCGAGTCCAGCACCTCATCGGAGGTGGGCAGCAGCGGCCCCGGCGCGCGCTCGGCGAAGTCGAAGTAGAAACCGCGGAGCTGATCGCGGTAACTCTCCAGGTCGTAGGTGAAGAAGAGCATCGGACGGCCCGTGCCCGCGAAGTCGAACATCGCCGAGGAGTAGTCGGTGATGAGGACGTCGGAGATCAGATACAGGTCGGTGATGTCCGGGTAGGCCGTGACGTTGCGCACGAAGTCGCCGTAGGACGGGTCGTACAGGTCGTCGGCGATGAGGTGGTGGCCGCGGATGAGGAACACGTGGTCGTGGCCCATCTCCTTGCGGGCGCGCAGCAGGTCGAGGCGCTGGTCGAACCGGTACCGGCCGCCGGCGTAGAACTGGTCGTCGCGCCAGGTCGGCGCGTACAGGACGACCCGCTTGCCCTCGGGGATGCCGAGGCGGGAGCGGACCCGCGCGGCGTGCTCGGCGGCGCCGGGGGAGTGCAGCAGGTCGTTGCGCGGATAGCCGGTCTGGAGGATCTCGCCGCCGAACCGGAAGGCGCCGCGCAGGATCGGGGTGCTGAAGGGGTTGGGCGAGAGCATGAGGTCCCACTTGGCGACGTCGCGCCCCAGGTGGTCGAGGTAGCCGCTGCCGCTGGCGAACTTCACCTGCCCGATGTCGAAGCCGATCTTCTTCAGCGGGGTGCCGTGCCAGGTCTGGAGGTAGATCTGCCCCTCGCGCTTGACGTAGGAGGCGGGCATGTCGTCGTTGGCGATGACGTACTTGGAGCGGGCGAGCGCCTTGTAGTAGTCCTTGCTCCACTGCCGGACGACGGTCGCGCCCTCGGGAGCGGCGATCGAGGTGTCGCGCACCACCCAGATGTGCTCGCGGTCGTCGCCGCGGCGGCGCAGCTCGTCGGCGATCGCGCGGGGGTTGTCGGAGCACTGCTTGCCCTTCCAGCTCACGAAGACGAGCTGGTCGCGCATCCGCAGGTCGCGGTGCAGGGGGTAGAAGCGCTCCTGGAGGACGCGCTGGGCGTAGGCGCCGCGCTCGTCGGGGCGGGAGTCGGCGGAGACCTCGATGACCGGGGTGTCGAACTGCGAGCACAGGAACCGCAGCCGCTTGCCGTCGAAGACGACGGGCTTCTCGGCGAGGCTCGGCAGGTGGGCGTGGTCGAACTTGGTGTAGATCAGCCGGTCCTCGTGCGGGGCGGCCTCCCGCACGGTGATGTCCCAGGTGCCGTCCAGGAGCGGCGCGCGGCGTCCGAACGCCTCGGCCTCCCGCAGCGCCAGCCGCACCTCGAACCGGTCGCCGTCCTGGACGAAGGGGAAGGTGTGCAGGTCGCCGGTGCCGCGGCGGCGCAGCACCGTCACCAGCTCGCCGGGGCCCAGGTAGGTGCCGCGCAGCACCAGGACGCCGTCCTCGGTCCACTCCTCGGTCTCGATGACGGGACGGAAGGTGCGCTCGGCGATCGACAGGTTGCCGTCGCGGGTGTGCAGCACCGCGACCTCGCGCGCCCGGTAGGTGTAGCGCTGCTCGGGGAGCAGCTCGGTGGCCGCGACGCGGATCGGCTCACCGTCGTCGAGGCGCAGCCAGGTGCCCCAGGAGGCGTAGTCGTCGGCGCTCTCGGTGTCGATGAGCAGGTCCAGCGGGATCCGCGCCGCGCAACCGCGCCCGTCGACCTCGGCGGGCAGCACGTGTACCGTCGCGCCGCGTTTGACCAGCAGCTCGGCGCGGGTCGCGGGGTCGGCGAGCCGGGTGGTCAGCTCCAGTTCGTCGCCGTCGAGCCGGAAGCCGGTGGCGATGACCCGCAGCGGCTGGACCGAGACGCACAGTTGGTCGCCCGACCAGCGGGTGACCATGCGGGTGTCGTGGTCGAGCTCGGCGTACGGGGGGCGCTGCGGGCGCCCGCGCACCGGGACGGTCAGCGGCGCCGAGCGCACCAGCCCGTGGCCGCGGACGACCACGTGGCAGCGCCACTCGCCCTTCAGCTTCCCCGGGTCGATCGCGCAGGAGAACCCCGACCAGTCGTAGATGTAGCGGTCCTGGTTGGAGCGCGCGGTGGCGTCGGGGTGCAGTTCGCTGCGCATCCGGATGAGCCTCGGCAGCCTCCCCGGCGCGCGCAGGACCAGGAACTTGGAGGTGTGGCGGCGGTCGCCGAGGCTGCGGTAGGGCACGTAGGCGCGCCCCGCCAGCCGCAGCCGCCCGTCCTGCCACGCCACCTCATCGACGCGGGTGACGGGCCGGGTCTCGGCGGCGACGAGCCGGAAGGTCCGCGCCGGGATGGAGCGGTCGTCGCGGAACGGCAGGTCGGCGTACAGGCGCAGCCGCTCGCGGACGACGGGCAGCGCGCCCGGCTTGAGGGCGCGCTCCCAGGCCAGGAGGTCCAGCAGCGCGTCCATGCGGCGGACGCGGGTGAGGTGGAACCGCAGCTTCTGCGCCGAGGGCAGCTTGCGGTAGGCGCGGGCGGGCACCCGGTCCAGGTAGGCGTTGACACGTTCGAGGAACAGCTCGCGGTACTCCTCGCCGACCCGGTGGAGTTCCTTGAAGTACAGCGGCAGGTCGTTGGTGAGCGCCTTGTGGTGGTGGGCGCGGCGCAGCCTGCGGGGGGCGTGCTCCTTGAGGAAGGAGTCGATGTTCAGCAGCGCCGCGACCCGGTCGCGCAGGTTCTCCGGCGCGTCACGGCGCTGGGTGATGGACGGGTTGCCGCCGGAGCGCTCCCGCCACAGGTAGATCGGCTCGGTGATGACGTCGACCTTGCGGGCCAGGCAGTGCAGCCGGACGGCGAGCTGGATGTCCTCGTACAGGACGCCCTCGGGGAAGCTGAGCCCGTGCTCGTCCCACAGGCTGCGGCGGATCACCTTGTTCCACATCGTGACGTCGTACAGCAGGCTCGGCGTGCGGCTGATGTGGGTGCCGAGGCGCTCGGCGGTGATGGCGCGGGAGTGCAGGTGCGAGGGCTTGGTGCCGTAGGAGCCCATCCGCTGGACGCCGCCGGAGACGACGTCGGAGCCGGTGCGCTCCAGGGTCTTCAGCATGTGGTCGTAGGCGTCGGGCGGGACGACGTCGTCGCCGTCGGCGAACGCGAGGAAGGCGCCGCGGGCGCGGGTGACACCGGCGTTGCGGGCGGCGCCGGGCCCGCCGTGCTCGCGTCTGAGGAGGACGAACCGCTCGTCCCGTGCCGTCCACGTCTCGGCGATGCGATCACCGCCGTCGGTGGAACCGTCATCGACCATGATCACTTCCAGATCCGTCACGGTCTGGGCGGCGAGGGAGGACAGGCAGGCATCCAGGTATTCGGCCACGTTGTGAAAGGGGACGATGACGCTCAGCATGGGCACAGAAGGGACACCTCTCGTCTTGGGCAAGGCACACCGAAGGGAGGCGGTAAGACGAGGGGGTGGGAACAGGGGGGACCTGCTGCTGACCGCTTGACCGCGATACTAAGCGGGGGATGCCTGGTGGTGAAGAACGAAAGAAATCTCGGTTCCGTTGCATTTGTCGCGAGTCCTTTTCGCAGGGAGGGACGTCAAGGACCCGAGGGTGTGACATAACTCGCGGCAGAAACGCTTCGCACTGTAGGTCTGGCCAACCACGCCGCTCTGGTGAAGCATGAGCGGCACTGCACTCGCCTTCGGAGAGGAGGTCCGCGGCGTGGGCCTGCTCCGGGGAATCGTGGACCACGAGTCACACCGCAAGACCCTGGACGAACTCGTACGGATCTGCCGGCCGCGGCTGTCGGAGATCGCCGAGGAGGGCGTGGCGGCGATCGCGGAGACGATCCCGGAGTACGTGCGTCCGCACGACCCGCGCTACGCCGAGGTCATCCGGCAGTCGGTCGAGTACGCCATCGGCCACTGGTTCGACCTTGTCGCCGATCCCGACCTGGAGTCCGACGACGTCATCGCCTTCTTCCACGAGGTGGGCGTGGGCGAGGCGCGGGAGGCCAGGAGCCTGGAGGCGTGGCAGCGCGCCGCCCGCGTCGGCGCCCGCGCCACCATCGGATACGTCACGCGCAGCGGACAGGAGCTGTCGCTGGAACTGCCGGGCGAGCTCGTCGGGCAGATCACCGGCTCCATCCTCGCCTACATCGACCGGCTGGCCGAGGCCGTGGCAGCCGGGCACGCCGAGGCCGGCGCCCGCGCGGAGGGCGAGTACCAGAGCAGGCGCCGCAGGCTGCTGGAACTGCTCGTCGCCGGACCCGTGCCCGACCCCAAGGAACTGCGCGAACTGGCGGCCAAGGCGGACTGGCGGCTACCGCAGACCCTCGCCGCCGTCGCGGTGCACGAACGCGAGGAGCCGGGCGTCCGCCGTCCCGCGCTGCCCTCGGAGGTGCTGATCGGCCTGCACCTGGACGCGCCCTGCCTGCTGGTGCCCGACCCCGAGGGCCCCGGCAGGCGCGGGATGCTGGAGCACGGGCTGCGCGGCTGGCTCGCCGCCGTCGGCCCGACCGTGCCGCCCGCCGAGGCGGCGCGCTCCCTGGACTGGGC
>JAFACJ010000350.1 GCA_023425615.1 Actinomycetes bacterium | reverse complement strand
GTGTGGTCGGGGAAGGTCTTGCCCGCGGCCACGATGGACTGGGCGAGCATCTGGCTGCCGTCCACGACCTGCCGTCCGCCACCGTCGCTGTCCCCGGTGAAGCGGGTGCGCTCGGCGTCACGCGGCGTCACGTCGAAGATGGCGAGCATCCGCTTCAGCGACGACTCTCCGGCGGCGCTCACGAGTGCGTCCCGGTGTAGCGGCCTCTGCCGATGGAGACCTCGACCTTGTCCTGGTCGAAGGCGATGTACCCGGCCAGGCGGGCGACCTGGGCGAAGGGCTCGGGGTAGCTCCAGGCGACCCATTCCCGGCCTCCGGTGGCGCGCCAGTACACGGCCTCGCCCTTGAAGGGGCAGACGCTGCGCTGGTCGATCGGCTCCAGGCGGGAGAAGTCGACGCCTTCCCGGGGGAAGTACACCACCAGACCGTGGTCCTGCTCATCGACCAGCAGACATGCCTCGCTGCGTGCCAGCGGCGCCCCGTCCAGGGACGCGGTGAAGACGTTGGTGCGGGACAGAAGGTCGACGCGGTAGTCGGGCCGCTGCTGGTACAGGGACCGCACGGGGGTGGTGCCCATGGCTCGAACCTCACTCTCTGGGGGTGAGAATGCTTCTCTATTATCCCGAAAGGGTTATTTCCACTCCGGCCATTATGCACCGGCGGGCGGGGGCGGTCAGGGGTCGGTGAGCCAGCCGGCGGTGTCCACGCGCAGTCCGGCGGGCGCGGCCACGGTGCGCAGGGAGTCCTCCAGGTCGGTCAGGCGGGCGGCGCCCAGGGTCGCCTCCCAGCCGGAACGCAGTTCCTCGAAGATGGCGGCGGAGCGGGTGAGGGCGTCCAGGCCGTGGGGGGTCAGGCGCACCAGCTTGCGGCGCCCGTCGGCGGGATCGTCTACCCGTTCGGCGTAGCCGAGCGCGACGAGCCGGTCGACGGTCTTGCCCGCCGCCTGCTTGGAGACGCCGAGACGGCGGGCGATCTCGACGGCCGACGCGCCGCCGAGACCGATGGCCTGCATCGCGAAGCCGTGGGCGGGACGGGCGTGGGGATGGCCCTGGCGTGCCAGTTCGGCGTGCAGTTCCTCGATGAGCGTGCGGAATCCCGCCAGCAGGAGCAGGGGCAGCTCGAAGCCCGGCCTCTCCTCAGCTGTTGCGGACATCGTCAACCCGGTTTACTATTTCGACAACCACGTTGTCCATCTTAAGGGATGCTCCTCATGCAGTTCACCGACCTCACCCCGCAGTCAGCGCCGCCCGCCGCCCGCCGCACCATGGAGGCCGTCATCAAGAAGAACGGCTACCTGCCCTCCGCCGTCGCCCGCATGGCCGCCTCCCCGCACATGCTGGACGGCTTCCTGCGCCTCAGCGCCCTGTTCGAGACGACCGGCCTGAGCCCGCTCGCCCGCGAAGTGCTCATCATGACGATGGCCACCGGCAACGCCTGCCACGTGTGCGTAGCCCTGCACTCGGCCAAGCTCTCGGCCCTCGGCGCCGACCCCGCCCTCATCGCCGCCCTGCGTGAAGGCGCCCCCCTGCACGACACGGCGCTGGAGGCACTGCGGCAGTTCGTCCTGGAGGTCCGCGCCACCTCCGGAGCCGTCTCCCCCGAGGCCATGGACGACTTCCTCGGCCACGGATACACCACGCAGAACGCACTGGAAGTCGTCCTGGGCATCGGCGCTTACACCCTGTCCACCCTCGCCAACCGCATGACCGACGCGCCCTTGGACGAGCCGCTGCAACCGTTCGCCTGGAACGAGCACGCCGCCTAAAGGCGCGCCACCCGTACCGTGCTCACAGGGACGGCTGCCGGTCGGCCCAGGGGCTGGCGGCCTCCAGCTGGGCGGCGAGGGACAGCAGGAGCGCCTCGCCGCCCAGGCCCGCCACGAACTGCACGCCCAGGGGCAGCCCGTCGGCGGTGCGGTGCAGGGGCACCGACATCGCGGGCCGGCCGGTGATGTTGGCGAGCTGCGTGAAGGGCACCGGGGTGAGGTTGGCGATGAGCTGGTCCTGCCACAGCGCCGTCTTGGAGGCGAGTCCCGCCAGGCCCAGACGCAGCGTGAGCTCGCCGAACAGACGCAGCGGCAGCGGGGTGTCCAGTTCCCCGATCCGCGGTGGCGGACCCGCCAGGGTCGGGGTCAGCAGCAGGTCGTAGCGTTCGTGGAACGCCGCCAGAGCACGGGCGTAGGTGTTCCAGCGGCCCAGGGCCGCCAGGTAGTCCACGATGCGGACGGCGCTGCCCGAACCTGCCAGCAGGCGGGTGTCGAGTTCGAAGTCGCCGCGGCGCGCCCCGGTCTCACGCCGGATCTGCGCGACGGTGGCCGCCGCCTCGCACGACCACATCATGAGGAAGTCGCGGGCCAACTGGACGCCGTCGAGGTCGGGCTCGGCCGGTTCCACATCGTGGCCGAGCCCCTCCAGCAGTCCCGCCGCCGCCTCCACCGCCGCGACCGCCTCGCCGTCGACGGGCGTGCCCAGCGGGGAGCGTGCGGTGAACCCGATGCGCAGCCTGCCCGGTTCGCGCCGCACCGCCTCCGTGTAGGGGACCTCTGGCCGGGCCGGCGGATAGGGGCCACCGAGGTCCTCGGCGGCCGTCATCACCTCCAGCAGCACCGCGCTGTCGCGCACGGTCCGCGTGATGACGCCCTCGGTGGCGGCGCCGTGGAAGTACTCGGCGTGGTGGGGGCCGCACGACAGCAGCCCGCGCCCCGGCTTGAGACCGAACAGCCCGCAGCAGGAGGCGGGGATGCGGATGGAGCCGCCCCCGTCGCTGGCGCCCGCCGCCGGCACGATCCCGGCGGCCACTGCCGCCGCCGACCCGCCCGAGGAGCCGCCAGGCGAGCGCGACAGGTCCCACGGGTTGCGGGTCGGACCCCAGAAGGAGGGCTCGGTGACGGGCTTGGTGCCGAACTCCGGGGTGTTGGTCTTGCCGAAGACCACGAGACCGGCCTCCAGCCAGCGCCGCACCACCACACTGTGCTCGGCGGCGGTGTGACCGCGCAGCGACCGCGACCCGCCGGTCGTGGGAAGCCCCGCGTAGTCCTGGAAGAGGTCCTTGATGAGGAACGGCACCCCCGCCAGGGGCCCGCTCGGCCCGGCGCCGGCGCGCTCGCGCGCCAGGTCGTGCATCGGGCGCACGATCGCGTTCAGCCGCCCGTCGACCTCCTCGGCCCGCGCGATCGCCGCTTCCAGCGGCTCATCCGGCGCGACCTCGCCCTTGGCGACGAGCTCGGCCAGGCCCACGGCATCGAACCGCCGGTATTCCCTGTACTCCACGCGTACCGCCCTCGACCGTGACGAAACCCGCGAGCACTATAGGCCCGCTCCCCCGGCGTCCGACAGCCCCGTGACCGGCTCCCCCGGCACGGGCGTCGGCGGCGCCGTCGCCGTACGGACGGTCAGCCGTCCTCGGACACCGTGATGGCACGGGTGGGGCAGACGGCGGCGGCCTCGCGGACGGCGGCGTGCAACGGCTCGGCAGGCTCGGGGTCCAGCAGCACGACGATGCCGTCCTCGCGCTGGTCGAACACCTCGGGGGCGAGCAGGACGCACTGCCCGGCGCCGCAGCACTTGGTCTCATCCACCGCGACCCTCATCGGCACGTCTCCTCTCGTGCGCCGCTCACCAGCGGACGGGCACCTCGCGCAACCCGCCGATGACCAGGCCCTCCACCCGCCGCAGCTCGTCGGGCACGACCGCCAGCTCCAAGGTGGGCAGCCTGCGCAGCAGCACCTCCAGCACGACCTGCAGTTCGGTACGGGCCAGCGCCTGGCCCAGGCAGGAGTGGGCGCCGGCGCCGAAGGCGAGATGCGGGTTGGGGGTGCGGGCCAGGTCCATCTCCCCCGCGTGGTCGAAGACGCTCTCATCGCGGTTGGCCGCTGCCATGCTGCAGATCATCGTGGTGCCGCGGGGCAGCCGCTCCCCCTCGATCTCCGCCTCCTCCGGCAGATAGCGGGGCAGGCCGAAACCGGAGTCGGCGTCGAAGCGCAGCGCCTCCTCCACCGCGGTGCGCACCAGCGACGGGTCGGCGAGCAGCCGCTCCCAGCGGGAGCGGTCGGCCAGCAGCATCGAGACCATCTTGCCGATCATGTTGGCGGTGGTCTCGTGCCCTGCCACCAGCAGCGCCATCCCGGTGCCCTCCAGCTCCCGGTCCGACAGCTCACCGCCCTCGGTGTCCTTGACCAGCTCGCTGAGCAGATCCTCGCCCGGATCACGGCGCTTGGCTGCGATGTGCCGTGCCATGTAGCCGGCGAACTCCTCCTGCGCCGCCCGCACCTCCTCCTCGGTGTAGCGGGTGAGGTTCAGCAGGGTGTCCGACCAGTAGGCGAACCGGTCGCGGTCGGAGGCCGGCACGCCCAGCATGTCGCAGATGACGTACACCGGCAGCGGGAACCCCAGCGCCGCCCGCAGGTCGGCGGGCGGCCCCTGCTCGACCATCGCGTCGACCAGCCGCTCGGCG
>JAFACJ010000321.1 GCA_023425615.1 Actinomycetes bacterium | reverse complement strand
CGCGTGACGCGAGGGGACTTTGTACTCCGTGGGTGCCCGGGATCAGAGACGACTACCGCGTCTTTTGCATCAGCAGCACACGCATAGCCGAGGTTCAGAGCCACCATGAGACGAGGCTTGAACGGCGATCGAACGGCCAGCGGCGTTAGGGATCCTGCGGTGCTCGTCTTATCGTCGCTGGCCGTTCTGATACGGCTTCTGTCGGTGCGGTGGGACTCAGGGACGTAGGTCTGGGCCCTCGGTGATGCCCCAGGTCTCCGCGAGTCGGCCGTTGTCGATGCGGAAGATCTCGATGAGTGCGGGCCGGACGTCGCTGTCCGGGGCTGACGTCCCCTCGATGGACGAGCGTACGGCGACCCTGTCGCCGTCGATCAGGATGTCGTCGGCGACGACGCGCATGGCCGGGAACTGAGCGACGGCCTGGCGCCATGCCTCCTTGCCCGCTTGGAACCCGGTGGCGCCGAGTGGGTGGTTGAGGAAGTCGGGGGTGAACAGGCCGGCGGCCTGGTCGAACTGCCGGGTGTTGAAGCATTCCTGCATCTGCAGCACCAAGGCGCGGGCTTCTTCGCGTGTGGTCATCGAAGTGACCTCCTCGTGTTCGGTGGGGCCTGGTCATGGTGAAACGACGCGAGCCAATAAGCGGGGCTTCGCCCCGCTTATACGGGGCAGCATACGGGGTGACGCCCCGGTTAAACTAGGGGCGAGATGTCCGACCGAACGCCTGAGCACTCTTCAGCCGAGCCACCGGCAGCTCCCGGGAACGGCCGGGAGCTACGAGCCGACGCACGCCGCAATCGTGAGCAGGTACTGCGGACCGCGCAGCAGCTGTTCGCCTCACAAGGCCTCGGGATCTCGCTCGATGAGATCGCACGCCGCGCGGGTGTCGGCCCCGGCACAGTCCACCGGCACTTCCCCACCAAGGAAGCGCTCTACCTCGCCGTCGCGATCGACCAGATCAGACAGCTGGTAACGGAGGGAGAAGCACTCAACGGCACCGACGACCCGGCCGCCCTGTTCACACTGCTGTCCCGAATGATGTCCTCGGGCGCACAGAACACAGCGGTCAAGAGCGCGCTCGCGGCCGCCGAGTTCGACCTGCGCGACGCCGCTCCGGACGCCGCAGCAGACCTCACGCACCAGGTCGCACGCCTGCTCGATCGTGCCCAGCGAGCCGGCGTCGTACGCCACGACGTCACCGTTGACGAGGTGATGGCCATCGTCGCCGGCGCCTTCGCCGCGATCCGCCACGCCAACGCCGACACCAGCCGCGAACACTCCGCACACATCGCCCAGATCATCCTCGACGGACTACGGCCCCAGCCCCGATAGCAAGCGACCATCCTCATCAGAACCGGGCCAGCGGCGCTGACACCGACCTGGAGGCTTCCCAACGCCACCGGCCGTTCGGTTGCTGCTCAAAACCCCCGAGACCGAACCGCCAGCCGCCGGTGGAAGCCGGAGAACCGCAGTCACGAGGTCGCCGAATCTAGGCTTGGACGGCCGCCACTCCAACGGAGAAAGGACGTCATGCCCGCAAAGGCCGTCAAGGACAAGGTGCTCTGCTACGTCGTGCGGGATGGCAGGCTCCTCGTCTTCCGCCACACCGATTACTCCTATGAGGAGGTCGGTATTCAGGTTCCGGGCGGCAGCATCCGCTCCGGTGAGACGCCGGAGGAAGCGGCGCTCCGCGAGGCTCGCGAGGAGACCGGCCTGTCCGACTTCAAGATCGTTCGGAAGCTCGGCGAGACGACCTACGACATCTCTCCTTACCGGTACGAGATCCAGAAGCGCCATGTGTTCCACATGGAACTCGCCGAGGAGACCCCTGAGCGCTGGACCAGCCAGGAGGACCACGACGGCGAGCAGAAGCCGACCCGCTTCGAGTGCTTCTGGATCCCTCTGCGGGCCGCGCACATTCTGCAGTCCGGCCAGGGCGCGCTCCTCGGAGCCCTCGAAGACCGAACCTAGGATCATCGGCCGGGAGAACGGCCGATGACCTCCATACCCTTGCAGCCTCTACTGCGTGGGCATGGCGCTGTCAGGCTGCGGATGTCCTGTGGAGGGTGTTCCACAGGGTGGTGATCTCGGTGGCGCGTTGGAAGTGGGGGGTCGGGTCTCTTCCGAGGAGGCGGGCGAGTTCACCCAGGGTGCGGGCGGGTGGCTGTAGGGCGATCGACAGGCTCTCCAAGCCGGCGGGGGGACCGTCGCGGTGGGGCAAGATCCTGACGCTCCTCGGCGTCGTCCTGGAGGACGCGACCCCGCAGGAGCGCACGGAGTTCCTCGCCGGGCTGCCCGCCCCGGCCCGCGCGTTCTGGCGGCTCTACGGAGAGCGCCACCACGCGGCACGGATGCGGCGGCTCCGCGAGGACGTCCGCACCTCCCGCGCCGGCACCGCCCTCACCGTCTTCGCGCTCCTGGCGGCGGGCAAGCGCGAGGCACTCGGCTGGGTGATGCTCGCGTCCGCGGCGATCCCCGCCGGGGACATGCTGACGATCCTCGCCCACCACGGCTCGAAGGCGGCGGCGTTCGGCGTCCACGGCGCGACGTCCACGGCGGTCCTGGCCTCGGGCCTGCTGCTCCTGCGCGCCGCCCGCCGCTGACCGGCGAACGAGATCAGCCGGCCCGACGGCTTCCCACCGCCGATCGCGGGCTCGATGCCGGGGTGCGGGGTGGTCCGCGGTCAGGCGTAGACGTTCATGGCCGGGTCCGCTCCGAAGGCGACGGGGTCGGCTCGTCCGGTCGCGGCCAGGGTGAAGGCGAGGGGGTCACCGCGCAGTTCGGGGCCGCCTTCGCCGATCGGGAAGGCGTCCAGGCCGTCCAGCGCCAGCCGGGCGGGGCCCCAGCCGCGCCGTTCGAGGACGAGGCGGAGCCAGCTCACCGACGCCGCCAGGCCGGGGCCGCGTTCGGACGGGACGCCGAGCGCGGCGCGGATGTCATCGGCGTGCACGTACGTGTCGTGCCAGAGGTTGAGGACGCTCTCGCCGATGGCGTATCCGGGCACCGGGCCGGGACGCGACCAGGTCTCCTCATTCAGACGCTCCAGCAGGGCGCGCAGTCCCGCCGCGGCCTCCCGCAGCCGGAGCGCCATGGCCTCGGGGGCGAGGTCGCGGCACTCCGCCGCCTGCTCGTCGGCGGTGCGGGTGCCGACGCGGCCGGCCAGGACGTCACCGGCGCTGCCGAGCACATGCCCGGCGACGTCGCGGACCCGCCAGCCCTCGCAGCGTGTGGCGGCCTCCCACTGGTGGAGCGGCAGCACGCCGACCAGGTCGGCGAGGCCCGTGTACTCGGCGATCAGTCCATCGATGGTGGAGGTACGGGATGGCATGTTCACGTCCCTTTCGTCAAAGCCGCCGCCAGGTCGGCGATCCCGGGGAGATTTACATACATACTGTACGTATGTCAATGCCCGCACGAACGCACGGAGATGACCAAACGGCTGTCCGCGCGGGGCGGTACCGGTCAGCGGTGTGCGCAGCCGGGCCCGGTGCGGCCCGCGAGGCCCGTCAGCAGCGCCGCGAGCTGGGTGGTGGTGTCCTCCAGCACCGCGCGGGGGTCGTCGGCGCGGACGATGTCCAGCGCGCTCTCGCACAGCCCCCCGTACAGCAGGGAGGTCAGGGGGTCCAGCGGGCGGTCGGGGATGCAGCCCGCCTCGACGGCCAGGGCCAGCCCGGTGCGCAGCTGCTCCTTGCAGCCGGCCTGGATGCCGCGCATCGCCGTCCAGCCGAGCGCGCCCGGCGCGTCGACCAGGGTGATCCGGCACACCGCGGGCTCAAGGGATGCCTCCAGCATCGCGCGGCTGCCCGCGACCAGCCCGTCCCAGGAGTCGCGTTCGGCGAGGAAGGCCCGCCGCACCACGGCGCCGAGCTCCTTCTGCTCGGCCGCGTACACCTCGCGGAAGATCTGCTCCTTGTTCTCGAAGTGGTGGTAGAACGCCCCGCGCGTCACCCCGGCCCGGTCGCAGATCGCGCCCAGCGAGGTGCCCGCGAAGCCCTCCGCGACGAACAGCTCGCGTGCCGCGGCCACCAGAGCCGCCGTGGTCGCCCTCGTCCGCTCCTGCTGGCTGCGCCGCGAACCCGACTTCGTCTCCACCTGTCCGTCCCTTCCCCACCTGCACCGAGGGTAAGGGAGATCCCGGAGAACATGCCCGACGGGATACACCGCCCAAGGATTCAGACCCGTGCATGAGCATCGATATGCACGGGTTCTCCGTTTTCCAGGGCCGTCTCGGCTACCGTGCGCCGGTGGGCGACGAGTGCGGGTGTCAGCCACCACGCCGAGCCCGCTGCGGAGGCCAGGGCCAGCACGGCCACGTCCTGCGGGCCGTCCCAGGACAGTTCGCCTCTTTCGTTCACGAGGAAACCCACGTGGAAGAGCCAGGCGGTCATCGACGTGAGCAGGGCGCCGGGCAGATTGCGTACGGTCGCGGCGAACAAGACGATCACGGTCGTCTGGACGGCGAGTTGCGGGCCGGTCGATGAGGCGATGGCGGAGGCCAGCAGGCAGCCCGCCGTCGAGGC
>JAFACJ010001201.1 GCA_023425615.1 Actinomycetes bacterium | reverse complement strand
CGCCGGGCGCGGTGCTGGTCGGGCGGGCGGCGGCCGATCTGCTGAACTCGGCGCTGGGCCTGCTGGTGATGATGGCGTGCGGGCTGGCGGTGGGCTGGCGCTGGCACGAGGGGTTCGGCCAGGTCGTGACGGCGGTGGCGCTGCTGCTGTGGCTGCGGTTCGCGTTCCTGTGGCTCGGCATCTACCTGGGTGTGCGGTTCGCCTCGCCGGAGGCGGTGGTGGCGGTGCAGATCCTGGTGTGGCCGGTGGGGTTCCTGTCGAACGCGTTCGCTCCCCCGTCCGGTATGCCGGGTTGGCTGGAGTCCCTGGCCGAGGCCAACCCGATGTCGGCGACCATCACCGCGGTCCGCGACCTGTTCGGCAACCCGGGTGTGGCGGCCGGTTCGTGGACGGCGGAGCACGGTCTGTGGCCGGCGATCCTGTGGCCCGCGCTGATCACGGTGGTGTTCCTGCCGCTGTCGATCCACCGTTACCGGCGGTTGAGCCGCTGAGGCGTCTCGTGAGTGCAGACGAGGAGATCACTGTGGAAGAGACCATCGACGCCGGTACCGAGTTCGACCGGCAGGTGCGCGTTCTGATGGAACTGGGCTATCCGGCCGCGGCGGATCTGGGCGCGGCGGAGTTCTGCGCCCTCGTCGAGCCGCTGCGCGCTCAGGCGGTGGCGCACGGCGGTGGCGGACACGATCCGGAGTCGGGACGAGTCCCCTTCGTGCTGGTGGTCACTCGGGAGGCGGTGCCGATCGAGGCGGCGATGCCGCTGACCACCTTGCACGGCGGGAAGGAACCGGGGTTCGTGGACCGCTCTTTCGAACCCGGCTCACTCGAACGGTTCGTCGCCACAGAGGAGACGCGGCTCCCCGACCGGAGGGCCTACCTGCTGCTGGACGTCGAACGGGGTGAGGAATTCTGCGACGTCGTACCCCAGGACGCTCTGGACGTCATCGCGCGGCGCAGCCGCACCCCGTTGACGATCGAGGAGGGCATCGCGTTGCTCACCCAGTTCCCGCAGGTGCTGGCGAAGAACAAGTGCTTCTCGCTCGGCGGATCCCGGTGCGGGGACCGGCGGGTCCCGGCGCTCTGGATCAGTCAGCGTGCGCCCAAGCTCGGCTGGTGCTGGGTCGGCAACCCGCACACATGGCTGGGGATGGCCTCCGCCGGAGGCAGGGCTGCCTGAAAGCCCACCTCCGCGGCGGTCTCACCCGTCCCGCTCCCAGGCCCTCTGGGTGTGCACGATGTCCTGGAGTGCGGTCTTGAACTCCCGGTAGCCCTCCTCGCCGAGCCGTTCGCGGTGCCGCCGCTCGATGTCGGCGAGGAGGGCGCGGGCCTTGCCGATCTCGTCCAGCGCGAGCTCGGTCGGCACGACGAGCTTGGCCCGCCGGTCCGCGGGATCGGGCACACGCCGCACATAGCCGAGCCGCTCCAGCTCGTCCACGATCACCCCGACGATCTGCTTGTGCTGCCCCGACCGCAGGGCGAGCTCGGTGGCCCGCGCCCCCTCGGCGGGCAGGACCGACAGTACGGTCCCGTGCCTCGGGCTGACCTTCGCGTGCCCCTGCCCGGCCAGGCGGGAGAACAACTCGTCCTGCAAGGCTCGTCCCAGCTGCCCGATCAGCATCCCCAGATCCGGTTCCCCGGTCTCGGCCATCTCCACTCCCGGAAAATTTAGTCACGATCATTGACTATCACTAACCATGACTATACCTTGAAAGCAGACGGCCACGCATCCCCCGCGAGGCCGGGACAAGGAGAAACCCCATGAGCACCGGATTCGACTACACGATCACCCGCACCCTCGACGCGCCCGTCGCCGACGTCTGGGCCGCGTGGACCGAGTCCGCCCGCTACGGCCAGTGGACCGGCGCCGAGGACGTCTTCATGGACGTGCGCCCCGGCGGCTCCTGGAGCTCGGTCATGGTCATCCCCGGCGGCGCCCGCGTCCCGCTGACCGGCACCTACCCCGAGGTCGTCCCGCACGAGCGCCTGGTGATCGGCATGAACGTGCCCGGCGGCGAGCCCTCTCTCATGACCGTCACCCTCACCGGCCACGGCGAGACCACCGACATCGCGGTCTCGCAGACCTTCGCCACCGCCAAGGAGCGCGACGATGCCGAGCAGGGCAGCACCTTCCTCCTCGACGGCCTCTCCTCCCACCTCGCCAAAGCCTGAACCGCGACCACGAGCGCAACCCGGCCGGCGCTCGGCGTCCCCGGCTTCGAACCGTCCCGCGCGGTTCGGGCCGGGGAAGATCACCTTGCGCTCCCCCTGATGGAGGGGCGTCGAGCGGTCATGCATCATATGGTCATGGAGTCCGAGGACCCCGGAGCCGAGCTGCTCCTGGTGCTGGAGCAGTTGGTGCGGTTCGTGCGGCAGGTGGCCACGGCGGACGGGCTCAGCCCCGCCGCCTCGTCCGCGCTGCGGCGGCTCCTGCGGGACGGCCCCCTGCGCATCACCGAGCTGGCCAACGCCGAGGGCGTCTCCCAGCCGGGCATGACCCAGCTCATCACCCGGCTGGAACGCGAGGGGCTGGTCCGGCGCAACGCCAGCGCCGAGGACAAGCGCGGCGTGCAGGTCGAGGTGACCGGCACCGGGGCCGAGCTCATCCGCCGTCGCCGCGCCGAGCGGGCCGCCATGCTCCAGCGGATGATCGAGAGCCTTCCCCTCGCCGACCAGGCCGCCGTCACCGCCGCCCTGCCCGCGCTCGGCCGCCTGGCCGACGCCGGGGCGCAGCGCGTGTGACTCAGCTCAGGACCACTCCCGTCGCCTCGGGCGCCACGACCGGGGACCTCCGCCTCCGGTGCCGGCGGGTGGCTCAGAGGGCGGCCGGGAGCGGTGGTTCGCGGTGGAGGCCGAGGTCGCCGGCGCGGTAGTGGCGGCGGCAGAGGACCTGGTAGCGGACGGCCGCCTCGTCGGTGTCGGCGATGACGACCTGTTCGCCGGCGCGGACGAGTTCGCCGCCGACGGTGCGGGCGTTGAGCTGGCCGGGTCGGCCGCACCAGCACAGGACCTCCACCTGGAGGCGGCAGACCTCGTCGGCGAGCTCGAACAGGCGGCGGGTGGCGGGGAAGAGCTCGGAGCGGAAGTCCGAGGCGAGGCCGAAGGCGTAGACGTCGACGTCGCAGTCATCGACGAGGTCGGCGAGCTGTTCGACCTGCGCCACCGAGTAGAACTGGACCTCGTCGCAGATGAGGTAGTCCAGGCGCGGCACCCCGGCCCGCCGCACCAGGGAGCCGAAGTCGAAGCCGTCGCTGACCTCCAGCGCCTCGCCGTCCAGGCCGATCCGGCTGGTGACGCGCGGTCCGCCGGAGCGGTCGTGCTTGGTCACCACCAGTCCGTGCCGCCCCTGCCTGCGGTGGTTGTAGTTGATCTGCAGCGCGAGCGTGGACTTGCCGCAGTCCATGGGGCCGTAGAAGAACTTGAGCACCGCGTCGCGGTGCAGGCCGCTCACTCCGGCGGGGGGTACGGACGACAGAGCCGACAAGTCACTCACAGGGCGCCAGTCTAAGGTGAACGGCAGGGGTCGTGCGGAGGTGTGGAACGTGACGAAGAACGCGAAGGGGCGCGGACGGCATCCGTCCGCGCCCCCGGAGCGCGTGCGTCACTCCTCG
>JAFACJ010000296.1 GCA_023425615.1 Actinomycetes bacterium | reverse complement strand
GGTGACGGCGGTGGCCAGCAGGACGGCGTCGCAGCCCAGTTCCATCGCCAGCGCGGCGTCGCTGGCGGTGCCGATCCCGGCGTCGAGGATCACCGGGACGCCCGCGCGTTCGACGATCAGTTCGATGTTGTGCGGGTTGCGGACGCCGAGGCCCGAGCCGATGGGCGCGCCCAGCGGCATCACGGCGGCGCAGCCGGCCTGCTCCAGGCGCTGGGCCAGCACCGGGTCGTCGTTGGTGTAGGGCAGGACGGTGAAGCCGTCGGCGACGAGGCGTTCGGCGGCGTCCAGCAGTTCGACGGGGTCGGGCAGCAGGGTGTGCTCGTCGGCGATCACCTCCAGCTTCACCCACGCGGTGCCCAGCGCCTCGCGGGCCAGCCGGGCGGTGAGGACCGCCTCGCCGGAGGTGAAGCAGCCCGCGGTGTTGGGCAGCACGCCGATGCCGTGGCGCTCCAGTACCTCCAGCACCGAGCCCTGCGCGGCGGGGTCGACCCGGCGCATGGCCACGGTGGTCAACTCGGTGCCCGAGGCGACCAGCGCCTCCTCCAGGACGTGCATGCTGGGCGCGCCGCCGGTGCCCATGACGAGCCGGGAGCCGAACTCCCGGCCCGCGATGACGAGGGGGTCACTGGCGTCGAACGCGTCGCTCATGTCGGTCATCTGCTCTCTTCAGCCTCCCTGGACCGCGGTGAGGATCTCCACCCGGTCCGCCTCCTTGACGGGTGTGGTGTCCCATGCCGTGCGCGGCACCACCTCGTCGTTCAGCGCCACCGCCACGCCGCGTCCGGCGTCGGTGACCCGCGCCACGACCGACGCGACGGTCTGGCCGTCGGGGAGGTCGCTGGCCCGGCCGTTGATCGTCACTCTCATCGGCTGTCTCCGAGGGGTGTGGGCGTGAGGCGTCCCGCGCCGAAGGGGCGGACGGCCTCGGGCGGTTCACGGCCGTCCAGCAGGTCGGCCATCGCGTCGGCGGTCAGGGGCGTGAGCAGGATGCCGTTGCGGAAATGGCCGGTAGCGGCCAGCAGCCCCTCGGGGCCGACCGGGCCGAGGATCGGCGCGTTGTCGGGGGATCCGGGCCGGAAGGAGGCGGTGACCTCGGCGAACTCCAACTCGGTGATGCCGGGGAAGAGGGTGCGGGCGTCGCGCAGCAGCTCCCACAGGCCGCTGGCGGTGACCCTGGCGTCGAAGCCGAGCTCCTCCTGGGTGGCGCCGACGACCAGCTCGCCGTCGGGGCGGGGCACCAGGTACATCGAGAAGCCGCGCACCAGGCCGCGGGTGGCGCGGGTGAGGAACGGACGGGGGCCGCGCAGCCGCAGGATCTGGCCCTTCACGGGGCGGATCGGCAGGCCCGTCAGCTCCCGGGACCAGCTACCGGCCGCCACGACGACGCGTTCGGCGGCCAGCACGTCGCCGTTCTCCAGCCGGACGCCGCGCACCCGGCCGTCCTCGACGACGAGCTCGCGCGCCCTCTCGCGCACGAGGGGGATGTTCGCGCACGCGGCGAGCAGCGCCTTCAGCAGGCGCCTGGGGTCGACCGAGCCGTCGTCGGGGGCGAGGATGCCGCCCCGCACGGACGGCGCGAGCATCGGCTCCAGCCTCCGGCACTCGCGGCCGGTCAGCGGCTCGGTGCGCAGGCCGAGCGACTCCTGGAACCGGTGCTGGTCCTGGAGGAAGGCCAGGTCATCGGCGTCGTAGGCGACGGACAGGTTGCCCTCGCGCCGGAGGCCGATGTCGACGCCGGTGAGGTCGGCCAGCTCGGCGGCGAACGCCGGATAGCGGTCGCGGGAGTCAAGGCCGAGCCGCAGCTGCTCCTCCTCGCCGTACTGCAGCTCGCCCACGGGGGTGAGCATCCCCGCCGCCACATGGCTGGCGCCGCCGCCGGGCGCGGGGTCCACGAGGGTGACGGGCAGGCCGCGCTGGGACGCGCGCCAGGCGATGCCGAGGCCGATGGCCCCGGCACCGATGACCACGATCAAGGTCGCTCCCTTCGCCGGCATGATCCGGATCAGGTTCTGGCGGTCGGGAGACGGCGCTCCCCTCTCAGCCCGCTGGGGGCTCCCGCGCTTCGGTACGCAAGCCAGCGTATGCCCTGAGCAGTACCGATCGGATATCCGGGATCCTGGGCCTGAGACGGGACGAGGCGGAAGTTAGGGTGTCCTGCCAAAGGACCGGACCTCGGAGGGGACCGCTATGGAGAGCGTCATCGTGGTCGGCGGCGGGCTGGCCGGCGTGCGCGCCGTGGAGGCGCTGCGGGCCAAGGGCTTCACCGGAAGGCTCACCCTGGTCGGCGAGGAGCCGCACCGCCCCTATGACCGGCCCCCGCTGTCCAAGGCGGTGCTGGCCGGAGAGAGCGACGACACCACGGTCGACGCGGCCTGGGACACGCTGGAGTGCGAGCTGCTGCTGGGCCATCGCGCCACGGGGCTGCGCGTGGAGGAGCGGGTCCTGGAGACCACGGCGGGCGAGCTGTCCTACGACGGGCTGGTGATCGCCACGGGCGCCGAGACCATCCGGCTGCCGGGGCCCGGCCACCAGCATGTGATCAGGACCATCGACGACTCGCGGGAGCTGCGCGCCAAGCTGGTGCCCGGCGCCCGGGTGGTGATCGTCGGCGCGGGCTGGATCGGCGCCGAGGTCGCGACGACGGCGGCGAAGCTGGGCTGCGAGGTCACCGTCCTGGAGGCGGCGCCCGCGCCGCTGGCCAACGCGCTCGGGCCGGAACTCGGCGCGCTCACCGCGCCCTGGTATGAGGAGGCGGGGGTCCGGCTGCGCTGCGGGGTGAAGGTCGCCTCGATCGAGGACGGCGGCGTGGCGCTGGTGGACGGCGAGTTCCTGCCGGCCGAGGCCGTGGTCGTCGGCATCGGGGTGCGGCCCTCGGTGGGCTGGGTGAGCGGCCTGGAGATCGAGAACGGCATCGTGGTGGACGCCTCGCTGCGCACCTCGCGGCCGGAGATCGTGGCGGTCGGCGACTGCGCGGCCTGGTGGTCGACCCGGTACGGCAGGCGGCTGCGGGTGGAGCACTGGGACGCGGCCCTGAACGCCCCCGACGTGGCGGTGGCCTCGCTGCTGGGCCAGGAGGCCGTCTACGACGACCCGCCGTACTTCTGGTCCGAGCAGTTCGGGCGGATGGTCCAGTACGTCGGTCACCACCCGGGCGCCGAGCGCATGGTCTTCCGCGGCGACCCGGAGACCGACGCCAAGTGGGCGGTCTTCTGGCTCGACGGCGACCGGCTGCGCGCCGTCCTGACCGTCGCGGCGCCGCCCGTCCTGATCCAGTCCCGCAGGCTCCTGACGGCCGGGACCCCGGTGGACGCCGCCAGGCTCGCCGATCCCGAGACACCCGTCCGGAACGCCGTTCTGGCGGTTTCATAGGTCCTCCGGGATGGTAGACACGGAAACGTGACGAAGACGCACGTTGACATCGATCCGGAACTGGACGCCCTCGTGGGCGAATGGCTCACTCTCCCCGAGGCCGCCAAGGCCGCGGGTATGCCCCCGGGCCGGGTGAAGCAATGGGTCAAGGAGGGCAAGCTGCTGGCCGCCCACCGGCAGACCGGAGGCGGCCCGCAGGTACCGGCCGCCTTCCTGGACCAGGGCCAGGTGGTCAAGGGGCTGCCCGGCACGCTGACCCTGCTGTCGGACGCCGGATTCGACGACGCGGCGGCGCTGCGCTGGCTGTTCACCGCCGACGACACCCTGCCCGGCACCCCGATCCAGGCGCTGCGCGAGAACCGCGGCACCGAGATCCGCCGCCGGGCCCAGGCCATGGCCTTCTGATGCCGCTGCCGGCGACCGACCGGGCGGTGGCGCTGCGCCGCCGCCTGGACGGCGCCCGCCTCTACCTGTGCACCGACTCCCGCTCCGGGCGGGGCGACCTGCCGGAGTTCCTGGACGCCGTCCTGGCCGGCGGCGTGGACATCGTCCAGCTCCGGGAGAAGGGCCTTGAGGCGCGGCGCGAGATCGAACTGCTGGAGGTCTTCCGCGCGGCCTGCGCGCGGCACGGCGCGCTGCTGGCCGTCAACGACCGCGCCGACGTGGCGTTCGCGGTGAAGGCCGACATCCTGCACCTGGGCCAGGGCGACCTGCCGGTGGAGGTGGCGCGGCACATCGTCGGCGAGGACATCCTCATCGGCCGCTCCACCCACTCGGTGGCGCAGGCGAAGGCGGCGGCCGCCGAACCGGGCGTCGACTACTTCGCGGTGGGCCCGGTGTGGCCCACGGCCACCAAGCCGGGCCGTCCGGCGGCGGGCCTGGAGCCGGTGGCCTCGGCGGCGGGCGCCACCCGGCCCTGGTTCGCCATCGGCGGCATCGACGCCGGCAACCTCGACCAGGTGCTGGCGGAGGGCGCCACCCGGGTGGTGGTGGTCCGCGCGATCACCGAGGCCGCCGACCCGGGGCGCGCGGCGCGGGAGCTGGCCGACCGGCTGCACGGCCGGTGAGCGGCGATAATGGGGGAATGGACCCCGAAGCATCGATGAACCGGCGCCGCCGCCCGGCCCAGGACGGGCTGCTGCCGCCCGACCGCACGTCCGATGAGCTGGACGCGGGCTGGGGCGACTGGCGTGAGGACTCGGGCAACGACGAGCGGCTGATCGAGGACGTGCCCCCGCACTGGTGAGCCGGCCGCCGGCCCACGTCCGCTGGGAAAGGCGTGAAGGGATAGGCGGAATCCTGATATATGTGCATTCCGTCTATCCCCCCGGCCGGAGCCCGCACAGGTGCAGACCCCACACGACGTCACCTCCCGTCCCGACACGCCGCTGCGTCCCGGCGACCCCCGCCGGGTCGGCGGCTACACCCTGACCGGGCGCCTCGGCGAGGGCGGCCAGGGCGTGGTGTACCTGGCCCGCGACCGCGAGGGCGCCCTGGTCACGGTGAAGCTGCTGAAGGGCGGCGGCGCCGCCTCGCCCAGGGCGCGGACCCGGTTCACCAGGGAGGCCGCCGCCGCGCGGCGGGTCGAGGCGCCCCAGGTCGCGCGGCTCCTGGACGCCAGGGTCACCGGCGACCGGCCCTACATCATCAGCGAGTACGTGCGGGGCCGCACCCTCCAGGAGACCGTGGCAGCGAACGGCCCGCTGCGCGGCGCCGAACTGCGCAAGGTCGCGCTGCGCACCGCGGTGGGACTCGCCGCCATCCACCGCGCCGAGATCGTCCACCGCGACTTCAAGCCGGGCAACGTGGTGCTCGGCCCGCGCGGCGCCAAAGTGATCGACTTCGGGGTGGCCCGGCTGCTGGACGGTGGCACCCCGAGCACCTCCCACGCCGTCGGCACGCCCGCCTACATGT
>JAFACJ010000269.1 GCA_023425615.1 Actinomycetes bacterium | reverse complement strand
CCCGCTGGCAGAAGTCTCGCACGTGGAGGACCGGGGTTAGGCATTGCCCTGATATGTCCCAGTATGTCCCCGGTCCATCAGGGGCAGGCGCAGGACGAAACGGGCGCCTCCTCCCTCGCCTTCGGCGACGACGAGGGAGCCGCCGTGGTCCTGGGCTATCGCGCGGGCGATGGGCAGCCCCAGGCCGGTGCCACCCCGGTCCAGCTCGCGCGCCTCATCCAGCCGGGCGAAGCGCTCGAAGATCCGCTCCCGTGCCTCGGGCGGCACACCGTGCCCGTCGTCGATGACCTCCAGCACCGCCTCGTGGCGCTCGTCGTCCACGCCGATCCGCACCTCGACCCGGGAGGAGGCGTGCCGTTCGGCGTTGGCGAGCAGATTGCCCAGGAGCCGGCCCAGCCGCACCTGGTTGCCCAGCACCTCCGCGCCGCGCACCGCGTCGACGGTGATGGGGACCCGGCCGACGTGCCGCTCGCCCTCCCAGGTCGCCAGCGCGGCGAGGTCGATCCGCTCCAGGCGCTGCGGCGTCCCGGCGTCGAGGCGCGCCAGCTCCAGCAGGTCGCCGACGATGGCGCCGAGCCGTTCGGCGTCCTGGAGCGCCCTGCGGGTGTCGGGTCTCCAGTCGTAGTCGTCGGGCTCCTCCACCAGCAGTTCCAGCCGGGTCCGCAGGCCCGTGATCGGATTGCGCAGATCGTGCGAGGCGTCGGAGACGAACCTGCGCTGGCGCTCGGTCGCCTCCTCCAGCCGGCGCAGCGTGTCGTTGATGGTCTCGGCCAGCGCGTGGAACTCGCCCCAGGTGCGCGGCACCGGGACCCGCCGCCGCAGGTCCGCGGTGGTGGTGATCTCCGACAGCTCGCGGCGGATGGCGCCCACGGGCGCGAAGGCCGAGCCCACGGTGAACCAGGTGACGGTGCCGATGAGGAGGAGCAGCAAGAGCGCGAACGCCACGAGCTGGAACGGCAGCAGGCGGTTGGTGATCACCCACGGCAGCGGCGCCGCCCCGTACACCACGACCGGCCGCCCGTAGGCGGAGCTGCGGAAGAGGAACCCCGTGACGTGCACGCAGGTGTCCAGGTAGGACGGGCACTCGGTGGTGTCGATGCGGATCTCGTTGCCGCTCGGCCGGTCCGCGGTGAGCGGCGGCCTGCCCTGGAGCGAGGAGGAGGCGCCGAGGACCTTCCCGTTCTCATCCACGATCTGCACGAGGTCGGTCTCGGCGGACGGGACGGGGATCGGCTCCTCGGCCCGGCGTTCGTAGACCGTCGTGCTCGTCTGCCGCGCCGCGTGCGCCGCGATGGCCGTGGTCCTGTCCTCGGCCGCGTTGCGGATGAGCAAGGCCGCCAGGGTCATGCAGAGGGCGAGGAAGACGGCGGAGATCCCGACCGTCACCAGGGTCGCCCTGCCCCGCACGGACTTCAGCAGCCGGGTCGGGATCCGCCGCAGTTCGGATGCGTCTGAGGCCACCGACCGTTCCTCTCCGCCGGCGCGCTCCGGCCGCCGCGCGATCATCGCTCGCTGCGGCCACTACCCGGTGGGCACCGATGGTATGCGATCGATCACCCTCCGTAGGTATGGGCTTTACTGGAAGAAGGTGGGTCTATATAACTTATGCAGCTACAGGGTGGTCAAAGGAGGCAAGCATGGACATCCAAGCCGTCTCGGACCGGCTGGAGATCGCCGAACTGCTGAGCCGCTACGCGCGCGGCGTCGACCGCAGGGACTGGAGGCTGTGGCGCTCGGTCTTCACCCCGGACGCCTACCTCGACTACCGGTCGGCCGGCGGCGTCGACGGGGACGTGGAGACCGTCGGCGCCTTCCTGGAGAAGTCGCTCGCCGACTTCCCCGTCACCCAGCACTTCATCACCAACATCGAATGCCGGATCGACGGCGACACCGCCGAGGTGGACGCCATGTTCTACAACCCGCTGAAGTTCCCCGGCTTCGCCGAGATGAGCTTCTGCGGCGGCTACTACCACCACCGGCTGGTCCGCACCGAGGAGGGCTGGAAGAGCAGGGAGCTCATCGAGGAGAGCTCCTGGTTCGCCAACGCCCCCCGCGGCCTGGAACCCCGCTGACCCCGACCGGCGGGCCCGTGGACCGCGGCGTCCGGCGGTGCCAGAATCGAGGGTGACCTGGATCTCTGGCGAGGAGGCCAGATGGCGGGAGACGGTGCGCTGCGGGACCGGCGGACGCGGCTGGTCCGCGAATGGTCGCGCGCGGTCGGGGAGCGGAGCGTCGGACCGGACGTGCGGGCCGAGATCGCGGCGTCCTGGAGCCGCTCGCGGGTGGTCGTCGACCCGCGCCGCGACAGCGCCCCCGGACGCGCGGACGTGGTGGAGCGGTGGCGCTCCTCCCCCCTGGCCGCGCCGGTCGGGGAGATGGCCGCTGAACTGCGCTCCATCGCCGACGAGGCGGGGTTCGTCGCGGCCGTGACCGACGCGTCGGGGACGATCCTGTGGACGTACGGCGGCAGGGTCATGCGGGACCGCGCCGAACGCGTCAACTTCGCGCCGGGCGGCAGATGGGACGAGAACGCGATGGGCACCAGCGCCCCGGCGCTCGTGCTGCGCGAGCAGCGCCCCGCCACGGTGTTCTCGGCCGAGCACCTGGTGGAGGCGCTGCACGGCTGGGTGTGCTACGCCGCGCCCCTGCGCGGCCCCGGCGGAAGGCTGCTGGGCGTCCTCGACCTGTCCAGCACCTGGGACAGATCGCACCCGATGGTGATGACGGCGGTACGGGGGCTGGCGGCCGGCATCGAGGCCCGGCTCCCGGCCGTCGTGCCGCCTTCCGGCGGCGTCGTGCTGGAGTGCCTGGGCGGCGGACGGGCGCTGCGGGACGGGGCGGTGCTGCCGCTGCGCCCCCGCCAGCTGGAGATCCTGGCGCTGCTGGCACTGGAACCCGAGGGATTCGCCCCCGAACGGCTGCGCGACGCCCTGCAAGGCGACCGCCCGTCCGGCATGGCGTCGCTGAAGGTGCAGGTCTCGCAACTGCGCGGCGCGCTGGGCGGGACACTGGCACAGCGCCACTACGCGCTGACCGAGCCGATCGCCTGCGACGCCTCCGCCGTCCTGGACGCCCTGGCCTCCGGCGACGTCGCGACCGCCGTGCGCCGCTACACCGGGCCGCTGCTCCCCGAGTCGGAGGCGCCCGGGATCCTGCGCTGGCGCGAGTACCTGGAGGTCGCCGTGCGGCGGGCGGTCCTCGCCTCCCCCGTACCGGAGCACGCGCTGGAGTACGGCGAACACCACCGGTTCGACCTGGAGGTGCACCAGCACGCGCACCGGCTGCTCGACCCCTCCGACGGCCGCCGCGGCATCACCGCCGCCCGGATCGAGGACGCCCTGCGCGACTGATCCGGCGACAACCTTTCGTTAACCTCCCCGGCGCATCGTGTCCGCATCGCCTCACCCCACACCCCATACGTGAGCGAGGAGGGCATCACATGACCTACGCCAAGCCGGGCACCGAAGGCAGCGTCGTCTCCTACGCCGACCACTACGACAACTTCATCGGCGGCAGGTTCGTACCGCCCGTCGGAGGCGAGTACTTCGACGACCCGTCCCCCGTGGACGGGAAGGTCTTCACCCGCGTCGCCCGCTCCGGCGCCGCCGACATCGAACTGGCGCTGGACGCCGCGCACGCCGCCGCCGACAGGTGGGGCGCGACCTCCGTCGCCGAACGGTCGGTGCTGCTGAACCGCATCGCCGACCGCATCGAGGAGAACCTGGAGAAGCTCGCCGTCGCCGAGTCCTGGGAGAACGGCAAGCCCGTCCGCGAGACGCTCGCCGCCGACCTGCCGCTGGCCGTCGACCACTTCCGGTACTTCGCCGGGGTGATCCGCGCCCAGGAGGGCGGCATCAGCCAGCTCGACGCCGACACCGTCGCCTACCACTTCCACGAGCCGCTCGGCGTGGTCGGCCAGATCATCCCGTGGAACTTCCCGCTGCTCATGGCCACCTGGAAGCTGGCGCCCGCCCTGGCCGCGGGGAACTGCGTGGTGATCAAGCCGGCCGAGCAGACACCCGCCAGCATCATGCTGCTCATCGAGCTCATCGCCGACCTTCTGCCGCCGGGCGTGCTGAACGTCGTCAACGGGTTCGGCGTCGAGGCCGGCAAGCCGCTGGCCTCCAGCCCCCGGATCGCCAAGATCGCCTTCACCGGGGAGACCACGACCGGGCGGCTGATCATGCAGTACGCGTCGCAGAACATCATCCCGGTGACGCTGGAGCTGGGCGGCAAGAGCCCCAACATCTTCCTCGCCGACGTGATGGCGGCCGACGACGACTTCCTGGACAAGGCGGTCGAGGGCTTCGTCATGTTCGCCCTCAACCAGGGCGAGGTGTGCACCTGCCCGTCGCGGGCGCTCATCGACGCCTCGATCTACGACGAGTTCATGGCCCGCTGCATCGCCCGCACCGAGGCGATCGTCGGCGGCGACCCGCTCGACCCGGCCACCATGATCGGCGCGCAGGCGTCCAGCGACCAGTACGAGAAGATCCTCTCCTATCTGGACATCGGCAGGAAGGAGGGAGCCGAGGTGCTGACCGGCGGCGGCCCCCGCACCGTGCCGGGCCTCGAAGGCGGCTACTACATCGAGCCGACCGTCTTCAAGGGCACCAACGACATGCGGATCTTCCAGGAGGAGATCTTCGGCCCGGTGGTGTCGGTGACCACGTTCGACTCGCCGGACGAGGCGCTGAAGATCGCCAATGAGACCCTGTACGGTCTCGGCGCCGGCGTCTGGACCCGCGACGGCTCGGCCGCCTACCGGCTGGGCCGCGCCATCAAGGCGGGCCGGGTGTGGACCAACTGCTACCACGCCTACCCCGCCCACGCGGCGTTCGGCGGCTACAAGCAGTCGGGCATCGGCCGCGAGAACCACCGCGCGATGCTCGACCACTACCAGCAGACCAAGAACCTGCTCGTCAGCTACTCGGCACAGCGCCTCGGCTTCTTCTGATGCGGCGCGTCGAGCGGGTCGGGCTCACCACGGGCGCGGCCGAGACCCTCGCCGCGCTCGTCCGGCGGCACGGCCCGGTCATGTTCCACCAGTCCGGCGGCTGCTGCGACGGCAGTTCGCCCATGTGCTACCCGCGCGGCGAGTTCCTGGTCGGCGCCTCCGACGTCCTCCTCGGCCACCTGGAGGACGGAACCCCGTTCTGGATGAGCGCCGCCCAGCACGCCTACTGGAAGCACACCCACCTGACGGTCGACGTCGTCCCCGGCCGCGGCAGCGGCTTCTCCCTGGAGGCACCCGAGGGAGTCCGCTTCCTCATCCGCTCCCGCCTCTTCACCGATGAGGAGACCCGGCGCCTCGACGCCGAACCCCCGCTCCCGACCGGAGCCGACTGACCGGCATCCACCACGG